>CAMLOF010000031.1 GCA_946481585.1 uncultured Macromonas sp.
GAAGAAAGCACGGCGGCCGCCGAAAGCCTCAAACTGCAGGCGGCCCGCCTGATTCAGGTGGTTGGCGTGTTCAAGCTGTCAGACCGAGCCGCTTGAGGCGATACGCCAACTGCGCGCGCGTCAAGCCGAGCTGGCGTGCGGCAGCGGCCACGTTGTAGCGGGCCGACACAAGCGCGTTGCGATAGCGTTGCGCTTCACGCTGATCGGTTTTCTCTGACCTTGAGGTTGACGCCTGGCGCCCCAACGCAGCGCTACCAGCAGTGGTATGCAGAGGCGCAGGCATGGCGGGCTCGGTCAAATGGCCGTTGTCACCCAAACCCAGCGGCGGGCGTTGCAGGACTTCACCGTTGCGGAACAGGTGGTGCACGTCTATGGGCTCGTCAGGGCCGGTCATGATGACACCCCGCTCGACCAGGTTCTGCAGCTCGCGGATATTTCCGGGAAAGTCGTACTGCAGCAGCGCCTGCACCGCTCGTGGCGTGAACCCTGGCACCACGCGCTGATGCAGCGCGCAATAGCGGCGCAGGAATGCCTCCATCAACTGCGGAATGTCGTCCCGCCGGTCCTTGAGCGGCGGCAAGTTGATGGGAAACACGTTCAACCGGAAGAAAAGGTCTTCACGGAAGCGGCCAGCGTCCACCTCGTCACGCAGGTTGACGTTGCTGGCCGCCACCACCCGCACGTTCACCGGTATCTCACGCACACCGCCAACCCGCTCAATGCGGCGTTCTTGCAGCGCCCTCAGCAACTTGCCTTGCGCCACAAAAGACAGCGAGGCGATTTCGTCCAGAAACAATGTGCCGCCATTGGCACGCTCAAAGCGACCAGGGCGCGACGTGGTGGCGCCGGTGAAGGCGCCCCGCTCCACCCCAAACAGTTCGGACTCGATCAAGGTGTCAGGAATGGCGGCACAGTTCAAGGCCACAAATGGCTGATCAGCCCTGGGGCTGATGCGGTGCAGGGTTTGCGCAAACAACTCTTTGCCGACACCCGACGGGCCCGTGAACAGCACCGTGGCCTGCGTCGGGGCAACGCGTTCGATCAGGTGCCGCGCGGCACTGAAGCTGGCCGAGATGCCGATCAACTCCCCCGCGCCGGGCGGTGCAACCTCGTCCATTGACGGACGCCCGA
Organism: uncultured Macromonas sp.; assembly: GCA_946481585.1. The sequence continues at coordinate 1,132 of CAMLOF010000031.1, forward strand.
CAGGAGACACCACAGGCAATAGGTCGAGCTTTCGAGGCGACGGCCGCATGGCTGGCACGAAATAGTGCTGGTCCAACTCAGGGTCGCCCCACTGGTCGGCAGGCCTGCCAATGATTCGGCAAGTCTCCGCACCCGCAGCCCGGCAAGCCACTTCCCTAAAAATGATCAGCTTGCCCATGAAGGCGCTGGCGTAACCGCTGGCGTAGCCAATCTGCAACCAGCACACCGGCTCCGAGCCTATGCCGAAGACAGCAATGTGTTCGTCCGCCTCGCTGGAGTCATGCCACAGGTACTCGGCATAGAAATCGCCGCGCGCGATATCGAACTCGAACGCAATGGTCTCGGGGCGAACAAAGCCTTCCAGCTTGTGCATGCGCGGGCCCGCATCGAACGCATTGGCAGGGTCGCTGTCAGGCCACATGCGTCGCACCAGCTCAGCATCCCTGGCGCCCGAGGTGTAACCCACGCGAGTCAGCAAAGAACGCGTAACGTCCTGGCCGAACTTCACGATCAACTCCTGGCGAAGCGCGCCGTACGTGGCCGCGCGCCACAGAAGCATGCGCTGGTCGTTCAGCCAGATGCGTCCATCGCCCGGCGAAAACGCAAGCGCCTCCGTCAGCTCCCGCACGGTTGGGGACGCACCTTCGTCTATGTCGGCACTGGTGCGAACCTGAGCAGCACCGTGCTGCAGTTCAGCCAGTGAGAGTCGCAGGGATGGATGTGTTTTCATCAATTCAAAGGGGCTTTTGATGAATTTTAGTTGATCAACTATTGATCAACTCATCGATGATGAATTCGGTGAAAACCCGGCCGTACGCCTGCAAGCCTTTGAGAGGATTGAAGTTTTTTTTGACAGAAAGATGGCACGGCGGTTGCGCAAGCGTGACAGTCCGCCGTTGGCCAAAAGGGCCGAGGGCGTGCTTCCAATCCTCGGAGATAACCCATGCACTCGATCAACTTGCTCATCAATGGTGAGCCGGTGGCTGCCTCACAAGGCGCCACGTTCACCCGCCGCAACCCGCTGGACGGCAGCGTGGCGACCACCGCACCAGCGGCCACCGTTGCCGACGCCGTTGCCGCCGCAGACGCCGCCAGCCAGGCCTTTGCCGCCTGGGCTGCCATGGGGCCAGCAGAAAGGCGCGGCCTCTTGCTCAAGGCCGCGCAGGCGCTGGAAGCCAAGGTGGCCGAATTCACCGAAGCCATGGCCCAGGAAACTGGTGCCTCGGCCATCTGGGCGGGCTTCAACGTTCACCTTGCCGCAGGCATGCTGCAAGAGGCCGCCGCCCTCACCACCCAGATCGCGGGCGAAGTGATTCCATCCAACATTCCAGGCAGCCTGGCCATGGCGGTGCGCCAGCCAGCGGGCGTGGTTCTGGGCATTGCGCCGTGGAACGCACCTGTCATCCTGGGCGTGCGCGCCATCTCCACCGCCCTGGCTTGCGGCAATACGGTCATTCTCAAGGGCTCTGAGCTGTGCCCACGCACACACAGCCTCATCGTTGAAGCCTTGCAGGAAGCAGGCCTGCCGCGCGGCGTGGTCAACTACATCACCAACGCACCGGCCGATGCAGGCGCAGTGGTCGAGGCCATCGTGGCGCACCCGGCCGTCCGTCGCATCAACTTCACGGGCTCCACCAAGGTTGGCCGAATCATTGCGCAGACCTGCGCCAAATACCTCAAGCCAGTGGTGCTGGAACTCGGCGGCAAGGCACCGCTGGTGATTCTGGACGACGCCGACCTGGACGCCGCCGTCAACGGCGCTGCCTTCGGTGCCTTCATGAACTCGGGTCAGATCTGCATGTCCACCGAACGCATCATCGTGGACGACAAGATCGCCGATGACTTCGTGGCCCGCCTGGCGGCCAAGGCCAGCAAGCTGCCGCTGGGTGACCCACGCCAAGGCCCGGTGGTGCTGGGTTCGGTGGTGGACATGGCCACCGTGCAGCGCTGCAACGAGCTTATCGAAGACGCGCTCAACAAAGGCGCGAAGCTCGTGTGTGGCGGCAAGGCCGACAACACCCTCATGCCTGCCACGCTGCTGGACCACGTCACCCCAGACATGCGCATCTACAGCGAGGAGTCCTTTGCCCCCGTCAAGGGCATCGTGCGCGTGTCTGGCGTGGAGGCGGCCATCGCCTGCGCCAACGACAACGAATACGGCCTGGCCGCAGCAGTGTTTGGTCGTGATACGGCACGGGCTTATGAAGTCGCCAAACGGATCGAATCAGGCATCTGCCACGTGAACGGCCCCACCGTGCACGACGAAGCCCAGATGCCCTTCGGCGGCGTGAAGAACTCGGGCTACGGGCGCTTCGGGGGCAAGGCCGGGATCGACGCCTTCACCGAGTTGCGCTGGATCACCGTCCAGACCACACCCCGCCACTATCCGTTCTGACCCCACCAAGGAATCATCGATATGAAATCCGTTCGCGCCGCCTACGGGCTGGCCGTTGCAGCAGCCACGCTGGCCAGCATGGCCACCACCGCCAACGCAGAAACCCTGCCCACCAAGGGCGCGCAGTACTACCAGAAGGTGTGCGCCAAGTGCCACGAAGCGGGCATTGGCCCGCTGCTGCTGGGCCGCGGCCTGCCGCCCGAAACGTTCATCTATTTCGCCCGCCATGGAAGCGGCCCGATGCCCGCCTTCCGCACGACCGACATCGACGACGCCACGCTCAAAGAGCTGGCGGTCTACCTGTCCAACAGCAGCGCCCCCGCCGGTGCAAAGTGAAGGAGAACACCATGTCCACTGATCGCCGAGAAGTGCTCAAAGGCCTGGTGGCCGCAGGTCTGCTGGTATCCAGCACCTCGTGGGCCAAATCGTTGTGGCAAACCAGCGACGACGCTGCTGACAACCAGGAGGCGGCGCTCGCAGTCTCAACATTGGTTAGCGGCTCGGCCCTGGACCGGGCATTCCTTGAAGGTGTGCACGACGCCTTGCGCCCCGCATCAGCCACGGTCGCGTCCACGCAAGCGCTGACGGGCCTGGGCGCCGAGACATTCGGCCGCCTGAACTCGCACCTGCAAGACACGGACCCAAGCCTTTTGATTGCACTGCTGGACGACGCATCTGCCGTGCTGGTGCTGGACCTGATCCGCTCCGCAGGCGCAAAGGTTCTGTCGGTCCAACACCACCACCTCGCTGCCGGAGCGCAAGGCGAAGCCGAAGCGCGCGCGCTGGGCCTGGCACTGGCGGCTGGCGCCAGCGCCCACACCACTGAACAGAAGGCAGGCACACAAGCTTATGTGTCCCTGCGTTGCGTGATCTGAACAGGAACTCCCAACCATGAAGAAAAGCAAATACCTCGCCCTGCCCAAGGGTGTCAGCGAAAACAGGTTCGACGCGGCCATCGCCAAGTTCAAGGCAGCCCTTGGTGCAGACCAGGTTCAGACTTCCGAAGAACACCTGCGCCCCTACACCAAGGTCATGATGGCCGTTGATGCAGCCAAGCACACCCCTTCCGCCGTGGTGATGGCAACCACGGTTGAGCAGGTGCAAGCTGTCGTCAAGATCTGCAACGAGTACAAGATCCCCGTCTGGACCATCTCCACGGGTCGCAACTTTGGTTACGGTTCCGCTGCACCAGTCGAACGCGGCCAGATCGTGCTGGACCTTCGCAAGATGAACAAGATCCTGCACGTCGACCCCGACCTGTGCACCGCGCTGGTTGAACCCGGCGTGACCTACCAGCAGCTCTACGACTACCTGGAAGAAAACAAGCTGCCGCTGATGCTGTCTTTCTCAGCCCCATCCACCCTGGCCGGGCCGGTTGGCAACACCATGGACCGCGGCGTGGGCTATACGCCCTATGGCGAACACTTCCTGATGCAGTGCGGCATGGAAGTGGTGCTGGCCAACGGCGACGTGCTCCGCACCGGCATGGGCGGCGTCAAAGGCGACAAGGCCTGGCAAGTCTTCAAGTGGGGCTATGGGCCCACGCTGGACGGCATGTTCACCCAATCCAACTACGGCATCTGCACAAAAATGGGCTTCTGGCTCATGCCCAAGCCGCCGGTCATCAAACCCTTTGAAATCCAGTTCGAGGAAGAGTCCGACATCAGCGAGATCGTCGAACTTCTGCGCCCGCTTCGCATTGCCAACATCATCCCCAACGCGGTGGTGATTGCGGGTGTGCTCTGGGAAGCCTCCACGTGCAACACCCGCCGGTCCGACTACATCAAAGAACCCGGCGCCACGCCCGACGCCATCCTCAAACAGATCCAGAAGGACAAGCACCTGGGCGCGTGGAACGTCTACGCTGCGCTCTACGGCTCCCCGGAGCAAGTCGAGGTGAACTGGAAGATAGTCACCGAAACCCTGCGCAAGGCGGGCAAAGGCAAAGTCATCACGCAGGAACAGGCAGGCGACACGCAACCGTTCAAGTACCGCTCGCAGTTGATGTCGGGAATTCCGAACCTGCAGGAATTCGGGCTCTACAACTGGCGCGGAGGCGGCGGCTCCATGTGGTTCGCCCCCGTGAGCCAGGCCCGCGGCAGCGAATGCGAAAAGCAGATGCGCCTGGCCAAACATATCCTCAACAAACACGGGTTCGACTACGTGGGGGAATTCATCGTCGGCTGGCGCGACATGCACCACGTGATCGACGTGCTGTATGACCGCACCAGCGAAGAAGAAACCCAGCGTGCCAACACCTGCTTTGCAGAACTCCTAGATGAGTTCGAAAAAGAGGGCTACGCCGTGTACCGCGTCAACACCGCGTTCCAGGAGCGCGTCGCCAAGAGCTACGGGCCTGTCAAGCGGGACGTCGAGCGCAAGATCAAGCGCGCGCTGGACCCCAACGGCATTCTCGCTCCAGGGAAATCCGGTATTCGCATCTGATACCGCATCGACCAGAGTCGGCAGTCACCTTGGCTGTACGCCTAAACCAGAACCACGGCCCAAGCGGCCGTGGGCCTGCCTGCTGCGCTGTTGCATCGACACCAGAGCAGCGGCGACCAGCAACAGCGGGCCGCACCACAACCCTGCATCGAGGCTTCCCACGCTGTCAGCAATCCAGGCGGTCAGCAAAGGCCCCACAGACTGCCCCAGCGAAAACGCCGTAGTCAAAGCACCCAACGCGCCAGAGATACGGCGGCGTCACCTGCTTCCCAACAGCTCCATTTCCACCCCGTGTGTGTGGTCTATCACGGTTCGTTGACTCCAGAACCGGCAGATGACAGACTTATCAAAATACTTTCATCCAATAGGAAGCGGGTGCCACAAGGGCCGATCAAGCCCCCCGCACAGGGAGATCGAATTGACTGTGTCTTCGCATTCACTTGAGCTCGCGCCCTTGATCCAAGTACTGCAGGATGCGCCAGTTGGCGCACTCGTGGTCGAACACGGCAATCCAGTGGTCCTCTATGCCAACCACGCCTTGGAATCCATGCTGGGCTACGGTCCTCAGGGGCTCCAGCAAATCGCACTGACAGAGCTCATCCCCCAGCAGGTACGTTCCCGGCACGAATCGTGGATGGGGGCCTACTTCCAGGACCCCCATGCCCGGCCTATGGGCGGAACCCAGACCTTGTACGCCTTGCACCGCGACGGCCAAACGGTGCCGGTCGAGATTGCCCTGGCCCCCCAGTTGGTCAGCGGTCGCCGCTGTGTGGTGGCTTATGTCTCGAACATCAGCTCCATAGCACGGCTGCAAAGACGCCTGGAGCGGGTTCTGTCGGTGCTGCCTCTCGGCGTGCTTATCGTGGACGAGCAAGGCACCATCCGTGAATGCAATCCGGCTTTGGAGGACCAGTTCGGCTACAGCCGTGGCAGCCTGACCGGCAAGCAGTTGGAGCTGTTGCTCCCTGACAGGCTGCATGCCACCCACAAACACCACTTCTCAACCTACCAGAAAGACCCAACCCCCAGACGCATGGGGGAAGGGCGCGACTTGACAGCCTTGCACAGCACCGGTGCGGAGTTTCCTGTGGAAGTCGCGCTGAACGTCGTGGAAACAGACGAAGGCCGGCAGTTCATTGCCGTGGTGAGCGACATCACCGCACGCAAAGAGGCGGAGGACACGCTGCGGCAGATCAATGCGCAGTTGGAGGAATTCACCTACGTGGTCTCTCACGATCTGCGTTCACCGTTGCGAGGCATTGCCGATCTGTTCACCTGGATACGCGAGGACCTGCCAGCAGATCAGCTCACACCGGCGATCGACCAGAACCTGGAACGTGTCAAGGTGCGCATTGAGCGGTGCGAGCGCATGATCGACGATCTGCTCGAGTACGCCCGGGCCGGACAGCGCGACAGCCGCACCTCCCGAATAGACCTGGCGGAAGTGATTGACGAGGTGCTTGGCACCATCCGCGTGCCTTCTGGCTTCAACGTTGCCAGGAACCTGCGTGCCACCCCGTTTCAGGGTCACCGCACGCCGCTGGCCATCTGCCTGCGCAACCTGCTGGACAACGCCGTCAAACACCATGGCAGCGAGACCGGCAGGATTGCGATCAGCAGCTCGGACCAGGGACGTTTTCTTGAGCTCGTCGTCGAAGACGATGGGCAGGGCATCGCAGAGAGCGCCTATCAACGGGTTTTCAAGCTCTTTCACCGTGCAAACGCCAATTCACAAGGACACGGCGTGGGACTGGCGCTTACACGGCGCATCGTCAACGCACATGGTGGATCGATAGCGCTGGAACGCAGCGCGGACCTTGGGGGGGCCTGCTTCCGGATTCACTGGCCACGCGTCGCGATGAAAGGAGGCAACAATGGCTGACACCGACACAGAAACTCCGCGCTTTGAAGTCCTGCTGGTGGACGATGACGAAGTGTCCTGCGAAGGCGTCGTCCGCAGCTTGCGCAAGAACAACATCCGATGCCGTGTGGTGATTGCAGAAGACGGCCTTGAGGCGATGCAGATTCTGCGTGGCGAACACCCATCCAAAGCCATCCACGACCCCTTCCTGGTGTTGCTCGACCTGAACATGCCACGGATGGACGGTTTCGAGTTCCTGGAAGCCGTGCGTGCAGACCCATCCCTCAAGGAGACGGTCGTATTCGTTCTTACCACCTCCGGGCGAGACACAGACCGCTCCCGGGCTTACAGCGAAAACGTGGCTGGCTACATGATCAAGTCCCACGTCGGCCCTCAGTTCTCCCTGCTGGCCAGCTTTCTGGACAAATACGGGGAGGCTGTTCAACTGCCATGAGGGATCGCCGGATGGCATCCCTGCACCTGACTCACTTTATCAAGGGCGGCCCCGATGTTGACCAGGCCAAGCAACGATCAGACCCCGATTTGCGCCCTGCTGGTCGACGACGACGACGTCGACCGGGAGCGGCTGGCCCGCCTGCTGGCCAAATACAATCGCCCCATCGACGTGGAGCAATCGGCATCCAAGTCTGAGGCACTTCAACTACTGAAGGGCAGCAGCAAGCAGTTTTCTTTCATTTTTCTGGATTTCAAACTGGAAGACGGCGACGGCCGAGACCTGTTGCCGGATATCTGGGAGAAAGTGGGCGCGGACTGTGTAGTGATTGCCGTGACTGGCAATGGCAGCGAACGCTCAGCGGCCGAGGCCATCAAACTGGGCATTCACGAGTACCTGAGCAAGCGGGAACTGTCCGAGGACATGGTGGTCAAGGCGATCAACGAGGGGTTGCGCTGGCTGGAGGACAACAAGCGCATCCGGGAGATGGAGAGCGCGTTGCTGCACCGCAGCCTGCATGACCCGCTCACAGACCTGTACAACCGCCATGTCTTCTTCGAACGGCTCGAGCATCAATGTGCGCTCTATCGGCGGGACGGCACTGCGTGTGCCGTGCTGGTGGTGGATCTGGATGACTTCAAGCAGGTGAACGACCGGCTGGGGCACGAGACGGGTGACGCTCTGCTCGTCCAGGCATCCCTGCGGATGCGGGATGCCATCCGGGAGATCGACACGATCGCGCGATTGGGCGGTGACGAATTTGCGTGCATCCTGCCCGGCGTGAGGACCTTCAGGCAGGCGATCGCTTTGGGTAAGAAGGTTTCCGCCTGCTTCGACGCCCCCTTTGCGATCAATGGGGAAATGGTCTGCGTCGGGGCATCGGTGGGAATAGCAGCGTGCCCCCAACACGGCGGCGACCCACACATACTGATCAAGCGCGCCGACAGCGCCATGTACCGGGCCAAGAGCAGTGTCGAACGGGTGGTCCTCTACGACGAACTGGAACCTTCAAGCACCAATCCGCTGGATCGTTTCGTGTTGCTGAGCGAAGCGGAAGAGGCACTGAAGCGCCATGAATTCGATTGGTATTGGCAACCCAAGATCGATCTGTCCAACCGGGAGGTGGTCGGTTTCGAAGCGCTTGCGCGTTGGCACCATTCCAAACATGGCTACATTCCCCCCGACCTGTTCATCAAGGCCATCGAAAACACCAAGCTCATCTGGCCCTTCACCCTGGCCACCATCGACACCGTGCTCGCGCAGCTCACACAGCTCGATCCCCAGTACGGTCGCCTGTCCACGTCGATCAACATCTCCGCTCAATTGCTGCAATACGACAGGTTCGTGCCCGAGTTGCTGAGGCGCGTGCAGACGGCTGGTCTGGACCCGCAGCGACTGACGCTGGAGCTGACTGAAACCACCTTGATCAGCAACCACACGCAAGCACGTGCAGTGCTTCACCGGCTGCAGCAAAACGGCATCCGCATTTCCATTGACGACTTTGGCGCTGGTTTCACGTCGTTCAGTTACCTGAGGGACTTTACCGTGACGGAGATCAAAATCGACAAAGCCTACGTAGAGTCGATCTGCGAACGCCCCTTCGATCAGGCGCTGGTGCGGTGCATTGCCACCTTCTGCGACAGCCAGAAACTTTCTCTTGTGGCCGAGGGCGTTGAAACCAAAGATGCCTGGGAGAAACTGTTTGAGCTGGGTTGCCGGTATGGACAAGGTTTTGGCATCGCCCGCCCCATGCCGTTCGCCGATGTACCGAAGTGGCTCACCGCCTGGCAAGTTGAGTAGGCGTCATACCCGGCTCAGCAACTTCTGCGCGCTGATGCGGACCTTCACGTCATCCGCCGAAATGCTGCTCTTGACTTCGTGCTCGCGCTCCAAGGTGTCCCGCAACGCGGGCTCCCCCAGAGGCATGCCATGGCGCCCCACAATGGCAAAAACGGTAGGCGCATTGGCCCTTCGGCCACGCCTCACCACCACGCCAACCTCCCCATCCGACAGGCGCACGTAACTGCCAGGGATGTACAGCCCCAGGGTCTTGACGAAGGCCGCCCCCAAAGGATTGGGCTGCCCATCGTCACCCAGGTAAATGTCTCTGGCTGCAAGCTGCGGCAAAAGCCCGGCCCGTGCCTGGCGCGGGCTGATGCGGCCCACAAATATGTCTGCAAGGCGCAGCAACTGCACAGGCACGCCCTGTACTCGCTTCCCGGCGGGGTAGCCCTTGCCCGCCGCATCTTCATGGTGGTCAGCCACCAGTTCCAGCCAAAGGTGGTCACCCACCCCCAGTTGCCTCAGCAACGCAACACCCTCTGCCGGGTGATGCAGAATCGCAGCCCGCTGATCCTCGGCCAACGGGGCAGACTGGCGCGCCAGCGCATCGTGCAATCGCGCCATGCCAATGTTCATCGTGAGCGCCGCACGGCACAGGCTTGCCTGCTCACCTGGCTGCAGCCCAACGGTCTGCCCCACCAGTCTGCAGATGACGGAACACAGCAACGCATGCGTGGCGCTGTAGCCCACCGATCTGTCAAAAAGCAGTTGAACAAGGATGAACAAACTGTCATCGACCCGGGTGCGCAGCACGTTGTCCATGCGCTGCTCCAGTTGCACCAGTCGGCTCACAAAATCCTGCGACGTCACGTTCTGGTGAAGCAGCGTCTGCAGAATCGAATGCATGTCCGCCCAGGCTTCCGAAGGCGTCAACTCGGCGGATGCCTGAACGTTCTCCACCCCCATGGGCCGCGTCACGCCAGCAATTTTGGTCAAGGCCTCATTACCGCGCAAACGCCGGTCGATCTCGGCGGTGTAGCGGTAAGACCACGCCCGGTGTTCATCTTCGTCCACCATGGGCGCGTGCAGCAGCAGGTACTCGCGGTGCTGGGAATTGCGTATGACCTCGCCCTTGCGCAGCAACAATACCCCCTTGGGATCCCAGATGTTGACGGGAACCGGCACGTTGAGTTCAAGGGCTTCCAGAGGGAAAGGTACGTACATAGACCGACTGTAACGGGTATTCAGAGCGACAGGCACCCAGAGAAAGTTTAGCCATAATGGTGGCTACAGTCACAACCCACCAACCAGAATTGCCCAGCACCATCGACCCCAACAGCCCATCGGTCGCCATGGCAGACCTGCGAGTGGGGCTCTACGTGCACCTGGATCTGGGGTGGATGGACCACCCCTTCCCCCTGAGCAGCTTCAAGATCACTTCGCAGCAGCAGATTGAAACCATCCGCTCGCTCGGCCTGCAGCGGCTGCGCTATTCACCTGAAAAAAGCGATCCGCAAGACCCGCCTGCCACCCAACCAGCGCCTGCGGTGAAAGCACCGCCCTTCACTGCCACCGAAACCGACGAACAGCGCCGCGCCCGTGAACTGCTGGACGCAGAACGACGCAACCTTCTGCTGTGCGAGCGCCAGTTTGCTGAAACTGCTCGCGGCTACCGCCAAGCCCTGGAAGAACTGGGGCAGCAACCCGTCGCGGCCAAGGAACGCAGCGCTGCCCTGGTCGGCAACATGGTGAACCAGATGCTGGCGCAGGGCGAATCGGCCATACGGCTGCTCTCCGAGGGCACTGGCGATCGCGCATCGCTGCACGCGGTCAACGTCACCGTGCTCAGCCTGCTGCTGGGCAAAGCCATGGGGCTCGACCAGGCAGCGCTCAACGACCTGGGCTTGGCTGCCTTGCTGCACGACATGGGCAAGATCGAACTGCCCGACCGCGTGCGCTACCGCGACGAGCACTTCACGCCACCTCAGTTCAAGCTCTATCAGGAGCATGTGATGCATGGCGTAGCCATCGGCAAGCGCATGGGGCTTTCCACTGGTGCACTGCTCACTTTGTCGCAGCACCACGAGCAAGCCGACGGCAAGGGGTTTCCGCTGGGCTGCAACGTTGAAAAGATCGTTCCAGGCGCGCGCATCCTGGCGCTCATCAACCGGTACGACAACCTGTGCAACCCCACCAACCCGGTGAACGCGCTCACGCCGCACGAGGCCCTTTCCCTGATCTTCGCCAGCATGAAGGAGCGGTTCGAGAAAGCCACGCTCAGCGCTTTCATCCGCATGATGGGGGTATACCCGCCAGGCTCGCTGGTGCAACTGTCCGACCAGCGCTACGCCATGGTGGTGTCGGTCAACTCCTCCCGGCCGCTCAAGCCCCGGGTGCTGGTGTATGACAGCAGCGTCAAAGCGGCCGAAGCCCTGCTGCTGGACATGGAACGTGTGCCCAACTTGAGTGTTCAGCGCAGCCTCAAGGTGCAGCAACTGCCCAGGCAGGCGGTGGAATACCTCGCCCCACGACAGCGGATGTGCTACTTTTTCGAGCGGGCCGTCGACTACACAACAGGGGGGGAAGCGGCATGATGAAATACGTCCAGTGGAGGCCTTGCATCGAAGGCATGCTGGAAGCCGTCTGGGTGGTGGACCTCAAGACCCAGCGCATTCTCACAGCCAACCAGGCTGCTGGCGCACTCCAGCAAGTCGATCCTGCCGACCTGGAAGGCGCGGCAGTCATCGAACTGCACGCATCGCCGCAAGACCAGTTCTTCTGGCACGACATGGCTGCGGGCCGGCTGGAAGGCATCCACTCTGAGACCCTGCTGCGCCGCGCCGATGGCTCCACGGTGCTGGTGGAACGCCGCGCCACCCCGGTCGACCTGGGCGATGGTGAACAGATCTGCCTGGTGGCCATGCAGGACAAAAGCCAGGAGCACCGCATCCAGCAACAGCTGGAACAGCTTCTGGCCGAGTTGCGAGCCACCCTGGAGTCCTCCGCTGACGGCATTCTCGTCTGCGACATGTACGGTGGCATCCGCGCCTTCAACCGCCTGTTTGCCACCCTTTGGAGCCTGCCGCAGGAGTTGCTGCTGCAGCGCGACGATGCCGCTGTGCACGCCTACCTGGCCAACAGCGTCCCCAACCCTGAGCAATACCACCAGCGGCTGGCGCAAATCAACCGCTCGCCCTTGATGGAGGCGACGGATGTGCTGGTGTTGCGCACCGGCCGCATTCTGGAACGCATTTCCCGACCACAACTGGTCCGAGGGCGCCCAACAGGACGGGTCTATGCCTTCCGCGACATCACCGAGCGGTCCGCCACCGAAACCCAGCTGAAGCTGGCGGCGAAGGTGTTTGAGTCCAGCCTGGACGCCATACTCATCACCGACCCGGCCTACCAGATCCTGGCTTGCAACCCGGCCGCAGAACAACTGGCCCAGGTAAACGGTGCGGAACTGCTGCAACGCGATGCGCTGGAACTGTTCTTCACCCCTGCCCCCATTCCCTGGGTGAAAGACCTGAGCGACAAGCTGGCCCAGGTGGGCTACTGGGAAGGTGAACTCTGGTTCAGGCGCCTTGATGGCTCAGCCACGGCGCTGCAGGCTTCCTGGGTGCTGCTGCGCAACGCTGAAGGCGAACCGCTCAACACCGTGCTTTTCGTCAAGGACCTGACCGAAAAGCTGGCCGCGCAGCAGCGCATAGAGCAACTCGCCTACACCGACGTTCTGACGGGCCTGCCCAACCGGCTGATGCTCACCGAACGGGTGGAACACGCCATCAGACTCTCAGAGCGCAGCGACAAAGGCTTCGCGGTGCTGTTCCTCGACCTGGACCGTTTCAAGCACATCAACGATTCGCTGGGCCACCTGTTCGGCGACCGGGTGCTGGTGGAAGTGGCAGGCCGTCTCAAGAGCTGCCTGCGGCAGACCGACACGCTGTGCCGCCTTGGGGGCGACGAGTTCGTGATCCATCTGCACGAGGCCGATGCCAGCGCAGCCGAGCGCACGGCCCGGCGCATCATTGAAACGTTGAGCTTGCCGGTGTGTCTGGAAGACATGAACTTCAGCCTGTCGTGCAGCGTGGGTATTTCCATGTACCCGGAAGACGGCACGACGCTGGACGAGCTGATCCAGCACGCCGACACCGCGATGTACCAGGTGAAGGAGCGCGGCAAAGGCCATTTCCGCTTCTACCAGCCGCAGATGAACGCAGACCTTCTGTCACGCATCCGGCTGGATCACGCCATGCGCGAAGGCCTGTTACGCGACGAATTCGTGCTGCACTACCAGCCGCGTGTCAGCCTGCAAAACGGCTCTCTGATAGCCTGCGAAGCATTGGTACGCTGGAACGCACCAGCCAAAGGCCTGGTGATGCCAGGCGCGTTCATCGGCGTGGCAGAGGAAACTGGATTCATCGTCATGCTTGGCGAATGGGTGCTGCGTGAAGCCGTGCGGCAGGCTGCCGTTTGGGCACGTGAAGGCCGCCCCTGCCAAGTGGCGGTCAACGTGTCAGCCTTGCAGTTTCAGCAAACGCGCTTCGTCAGCGACGTGGCCGCAGCCCTGCAAGAACACGGTCTTGACCCGACGCTGCTGGAACTGGAGTTGACCGAGTCCATACTCATTCTGGACGCCGAAGAGGCACTGGAGCGGCTCCAGGCCCTGGCTGACCTGGGCGTGGGCCTGTCGCTGGACGACTTCGGCACGGGCTACTCCAGCCTGTCCTACTTGCGCCGCTTCCCGCTGCAAAAGCTCAAGATCGACCGCTCCTTCATTGCCACCATGCACGAAGACGCGGCGGATGACGCCATCGTCGCCGCCATCGTGCAGATGGGCCACGCACTGAACATGGAAGTCGTGGCCGAGGGAGTGGAATGGGCGCAGCAGCACGATCGCCTGCGCGAACTGGGTTGTGATCAGTTCCAGGGTTTCCTGTATTCGCGGGCGGTACCGGCTGAAGACTTCTCTGCCTTGCTGCAAAAACAGGAAACAGCCCCATCGGCTGGCTGAAGCCTCCCGCCAACAGGCTCAGACGCGCTGCAGCCAAGCCTGCAGGTCTTCAGCGTGGACCTGCCCTATCTTGCGCTCGGCCACCCGGCCTTGGCGGTCGAACAGAATGGTGAAGGGCAAGCCCCCGCCCGTGTTGCCCAGCTGTTTGCTCAGGTCAACACCGGAAAGGCCCGCCATGGCCACGGGAAACGCCAGTGGCAGGCGCTCCAGAAACTTGCGCACTGGCGCAATCTGGTCCACCGCCAAGCCCAGCACCTGCCAGCCTTTGCCTTGCTGCTCACGGTAGAACGCGTTAAGCAAGGGCAATTCCTCCACACAGGGTGGGCACCACGTGGCCCAGAAGTTCAGCAACAAAGGCTGCCCGCGAAAATCCGCCATGCGCACGGTCTGCCCTTGTGGCCCGTTCCACTGCTGGCCCCACAAGGCATCCACCGCACCGTCTTGCACCTCGTGGGGCTGGTAGCGCCACCAGGCCCATCCGGCACCTGCCAGCGCGGCAGCGGCGGCAACGCCGCCTGTCAAAACATGTCTTCGGTTCATGATGGGTCCGACTCTGCCAACGCCAGCAAGTTTCGCAAGGCCTGTGCGTCACCTCGCGGCTTGCGCCCGAGTTCGTCAGGCAACAACGCACCCCGCTGGTCGCGCGTTTCGTGGATCAGCAGATGTACACCCACCCACTCCTGCAGTGCCTGGCTGCGGCTGCGCGTGCTCAACACGGGTACTTCGTGGCCGTGCAGGCCTGATGTGTTGCGAGCTTCGTAGTCCACGCCCTGGTTGATCAGCCAGATCTCCACGGCCTTGGGGTCGTCGCTGAACAGCTGCAGCTGGATGTCACTCATGCGCGTGGCCGTACCGTGCCACACCGCCCCACCTACCAGCGGCTGGAACTCCGCCAGCCGCTCCATCCACTCCAGCGCCAGTTCGCGCAGCACACGCAACTCGCCGGGTTGGGTGTCGGCGTGGAAGATGGCAATGTGTTCGCGCACGGCCGCTTCCACCTCGTATTTGTCGGGCAGCGGCGTGCGGGCGGGCAAACCCAGGGCTTTGAGCGCACGCCGCTTGGCGCTGCCGTAATCCAGGCCTTCGTCCACCACCAGCGCTGCCGCCGTGGCCGCGATTTCCTGTTTCTCGGTATCCATGCCCGCTATTGTGCCGCCCGCCGCAAAACCCACGCCGCGCCACCGATAATCCTGCCCATGCACATTCACATTCTTGGCATTTGCGGCACGTTCATGGGGGGCGTGGCCGCCTTGGCCCGCGAAGCTGGTCACAAGGTCACCGGCTGCGATGCGGGTGTTTACCCGCCCATGAGCGACCAGCTCCGCGCACTCGGCATCGATTTGATCGAAGGCTTCAGCGCCGACCAGATGGCCCTGAACCCCGACGTGTTCGTGATCGGCAACGTGGTCTCGCGCGCGCGCCTGCCCGACGGTTCGCCAAAGTTCCCGCTGATGGAGGCCATCCTCGACGCGGGCGCCCGCTACACCAGCGGCCCCCAGTGGATGAGCGAGCACATCCTGCAAGGCAGGCACGTACTGGCCGTAGCGGGCACACATGGCAAGACCACGACCACCTCCATGCTCACCTGGATTCTGGAGCACGCAGGGTTGCAACCGGGCTTTCTGGTAGGTGGTGTGCCGCTGAACTTTGGCGTATCCGCGCGCCTGGGCGGTTGGGGGG
>CAMLOF010000032.1 GCA_946481585.1 uncultured Macromonas sp.
GCCGTGGCCGTGGCATCGCTGAACTCCACCGCCTCGAAGTTGCCGCCGCTCACGCTCTCGACGGATACGCTCAAGCTGCTGGCGTCCCGGTACACGTCGCTGTCCTGAGTGTTGATCACGAGCTTGCCGGTGGTCTCACCCGCCTTGATCAAGATGTCGCCCTGCGTCGTCTTGATCGTTACATCCGTTTCACCCGCGTGGCTCAGCGTGGCCGTGAAAGTGACGCTCGCATCGTCTTCCGTCACATCGTTAACGCTCAGGCTCACCGTGGTTGGATCCTTGTCGTCCACCACGGTGATGGAGGTGGACTGGTCAACCTTCAGATCGTCATATTGCCCGCCAGACACGCTGGTGACGGATACGTCAATCAGTTCGTTGCCCTGGACGTAGGCTTCGTCGGCACGCACCTCCAACGGAACGAAACCGGAGGTTTCACCTGCGGGGATGGTGATGGTCGTTCCGTTGCTCAGGGTCAGCACCAGACTTGAACCTGTAGGTGCCACATCCACTTCCGCCACGATGCCGACGCGGGTGCCCTCAACAACGTCATTGCCGTCGATGTACACAAACCCACCGTTTTGGCCGGTCACGGGTTGACCATCTTCACCCAGCAACACATATCGCAGGGTCACGCTGCCGACAACGGGTTCTGCGGGTGCATCCACGCTGGGCAGGATTTCGTCCGGAATGGCTTGCGACTCAAAGCTGTACTCGTAGGCCAGCGGGTCCACACCTTCCGTCACGCGCAGCAGGCGCACGAAATCGCTGCCGTCGCCACCGCCTCCGGTGCCGCCACCGGCCGCTGCGGCTTCAAGTTCTTCAGTCAGGTCACCGCCGCGCTCCAGCGCCTGGATGACGCTGTCGATCGTGCCCGTGGCCACTGCGCTCTCTTGTGCTGCAGGGCGCTCGTCGCCCTGTGTCATGTTGTCGTCGACACGCACGTTCTGTTCTGCGGCGATGACGGCCTTCTGGCCGTCCTGCATGGTCAGCTCCACCGTGGCACCTGCCGCAGTGCGCACCACTTCGCCCTTTTCGATGGCGTCCCCCACCTTGAGCAGACGAATGGAGCCGTCGGCCCCCACAACAAAAGCCTTACCGGTCAAGGCCGTAACCTTAGCAACCTGTGCCATGCAGTATTCCTCCCAATAAATGGACAAGGCCACAGGTTATTGAGACCTGTGGCCTTCGCCTATTGGACTGAAGTTGCCTTTGTGTGACCTATGCGCACCCCAAAGCGAAATCGACCGGAAACCAGGCCGAAGAAGCCCTGCTCAAATGAGGCCGGCGTCGCCGTCGTCCAGCAAGCGTAAGCGATTGCTGAGCGTGGCACGGGTTTGCCTGCGCTCCAGCAGCTTGGCCTGCGCGGCCGGCGGGAAATCGGTGAACTGAATCACGCCCCGGGTGATCAGGATGTCGATGAGATCCTCTGTCACACGCGCCAGCCCCGCGTCGCTTGCAGCAAGTGCTTGGTGCTCTACCTCAAAAGCTGGCTTGTCTTTGTCTTGATCGCTGCTCATGCGGCCTCCCCCTTCAACCCGATTGTGTGTTGCTGTGGGACAGGTGAAGCACCAGCTGCACGCGGTCCCGCACGCCCAGCTTGTCGAACACCGAACCCAGATGCGCCTTGACGGTGCGCTCAGAGATGTGCAGAAGATCGGCAACTTCCTTGTTGGACTTGCCAGCCGCCACCGCACGCGCGACCTGGGCTTCGCGGTCAGACAAAGCCGACAAATCCACCTCGGGCGGTTGCGCATTGGGGCTGCGTTCCAGGGCGTCACGGGTAGCTGCCATAAGGCGCTGCACCAGTTCAGGCCCCACCCACAGACCGCCATGAGACACCACCTCGGCCACTTCCCGCATCAACTCAGGCACCGCGAGCAGGTGGCAATACCCCCTGGCACCAACGTTCAGCGCTCGCAGCCCTTCCGCGTCGTAAGGCACCGAACTCGTAACCACCACGTGGCATTTGGGCTCGCGCTTGAGGAGTTCGCCCACTTTGTCTTTCCAGTCGCTGTGGTTGACAGGCACCCAAACGACGTCACCAGGGCGAACCGTTGACTGCAACGTACTCCAGTTGCTCCATTGCCCGTCGGGAAAAGCCAGCAGCCAGCGCTCTGAAGGGACGATGGGAGGTTGCGCTGCCGCGCTTGCCAGAAAGTGGTGCTTGCTCATGGTGTGACAGACGGATGTTCAACGCTCCGAGAGGGCATTTGCCTTGGCCCGCAGGACCGGCTTGAGCAGATAGGCCAGCACGGTCTTCTTGCCGGTGAGGATGTCCACCTGCGCCACCATGCCGGGGATGATCGGCAAGCCTTCGCCCAGGCTGGCCTGCCGCGTACGCAATCTCACAATATAGAAGGCGTTGCCTTTGTCGTCCACCACAGAGTCAGCGCCAATGTTCTCGACATCAGCCTTCAGGCCGCCATAAATGGCGTAGTCGTAGGCGGTGAACTTGACCATGGCCTCCAGGCCGGGACGCAGGAAGGCAATGTCCTTGGGAGTGATCTGGGCTTCCAGGATCAGCGCGTCGTCCAGCGGAACGATCTCCACCACCTCGCGGCCGGGCTGCACCACCCCGCCAACGGTGTTGACGAGCAGGCGCTTGACCGTGCCGCGCACCGGCGACTTGATGTCGGCCTTGGCCACCTTGTCTTCCAGCGCACGGCCGCCTTCGGACAAAGCGGACAAACGGCTCATCGTGTCGGAAAGCTCGGCACTCATCTGGTTGCGCGCGGTGAGTTGCACCTCCTCGATGCGACGCTGAGCTTCGCTGATGGCCGCCTGCACGCGGGAAATCTGTGCAGTGGCCTGGTCACGGTCACCACGCAGACGAGAGACCTGCTGATCAAGCCTCAGCACCTCAACCTCGGAAACAGCCCCGGTCGCCACCATGGGCCGTGTGGCATTCAGTTCACGCTGCACCAAATCCAGGCCACGCTCGGCAGACTCCTTGCGTGCCCGCGCCTCGTTCAGCTCCTGCTGACGCTGGCTCAACTGACTTTGGGTAATGGAAATCTGGGCGCTGATCTCTGCCCTGCGCGACTCATACAGACCACGTTCGTGCGCCACGATATCGGGCGCATCCTTGAGCAGATCGGCGGGGGGGTTGAACGGGCGCCCCTGGGTCAACGCCTGCAAGCGCTCGGCCTTCGCCCTCAAAGCCAACTGGCTCGCCCGGCTTTCGCCGAGCGAAGAAGCAAAGCGCGTCGGATCGACCCTCAGCAGCAATTGCCCGGCATCCACAATCTGGCCCTCACGGACCATGATGTCCTCCACCACGCCACCGTCCACGCTCTGGATGATCTGCACCTGGCTCGTGGGCACCACCTTGGCCTCGCCTCGGGTGACTTCGTCCACCTCGGCAAATGCAGCCCAAATCAGCAGCAACACCAGCACCACGCCTGCAATACGCAGCAGACCCCGGGCGCGCAGTGGCTCCTGTTGAAGCTGCGCCCAGTCGGCGTCTGACGCCCAGTCGAGCGCCTCGCGATCCTCGCCATGGCCGAGCTTTTTGACGATGCCGCCAAACAGCTTCTCGCCCACCTTCGCTGCCCCGCGTGTGGCGTTGCCGATGCGTTCGAAGTCTTTTTCGTTGAGTTCCGACATCACGCAGCCTTTCCGATCCGGCCCTGACGCAGCGCCTGCACGACCTGGTCCTTCGGACCATCCGCCACGATGCGGCCTGCATCCATGACGATGATGCGATCCACCAAATCCAGCAGCGAGGTGCGGTGGCTGATCAGGATCACGGTCTTGCCGGGCATGAACTCACGCAGACGCTTCTTCACCTCTTCCTCGCTGGAGTGGTCCATTGAAGCGGTAGGTTCGTCAAGCAGCAGGATGGGCGGATCGTTGATGACCGCACGGGCGATAGCCACACCCTGGCGCTGCCCCCCGGACAGAGATTCACCACGCTCCCCGACCACCATGTCAAACCCCTGCGGATGGGTATTGACCAAATCCAGAATGCCGGCGATTCCTGCGGCACGCAACACGTCGGCGTCGTCGGCCAGCGGCGCCCCCAGGGTGATGTTCTCGCGCAAGGTGCCGTAGAACAGCATCACGTCCTGCTGCACGTAGCCGATGTGGCGGCGCAGTTCCGCTGGGTCAAGTTGCCGCTGGTCAATGCCGTCGATCAACACCGAGCCGCCCGTTGGCCGGTAAAGGCCAAGAATGAGCTTTTCCAGCGTCGTCTTGCCAGAACCAATGCGCCCCAGGATGGCGACCTTCTCGCCCGGACGTATCTTCAAGCTCACATTGCGCAGCGACGGATTGGGTTGCCCGGGATAGGAAAAACTCACATCGCGGAACTCAATGGAACCCTGTATGTTCCCACGAGCAATGAAGTTCGCGTCCTCAGGGCGCTCAACCTCACGCTTCATCATCTCGTTGAGGGAAGTCAGCGCCGTGGACGCCGTGTGATATTGCACCAGCAGGCCCGCCACCTGCCCCACAGGCGCCATGGCGCGCGAAGCCAGCATGGTGCAGGCGATGAGACCGCCCATGGAAAGCGCACGTTCCCCAATCAGGTACACCCCCAGGATGACGATGCACATGTTGATCGTCTGCTGCATGAACGCTGACGAGTTGCTGGCACTGGTGGACAACAGGCGCAGCTGTGCACCCACGCGCGCCAGAAGCGCGGCGCTCTTTTCCCACTTGCGCTGGATGGGTGCTTCTGCGCCCAAGGCCTTGACCGTCTCGAAGCCAACCAAGCCTTCCACCAGGGTGGCATTGCGTTGAGCACCCGCGCGGTAGGTGGTTTCGGCCAGCTCGTGCATGCGGCCTTGCACGGCCAGTGCATAAAGCAACATCAACGTGGCGCCAATCAGCAAAGGAATCACCATGGGCCAGGCAATCCAGGTGATGACCACGAAGAATATGAGGGCGAACGGCAGGTCGATGAAAGCTACCACCGTAGCGGAGCCGATGAAGTCTCGCACCGACTCAAAGGCACGCAGGTTGGAGGCAAAAGAGCCCGCCGACACCGGCCTGTGCTCCATGCGCGTACCCAGCACCCGCTCCATGATGTAAGCAGAGAGCTTGACATCAGCCCGGCTGCTGGCCAGGTCCACGAACTTGCCGCGCAAGGTGCGCAGCACCAGGTCCCCCATCAGAATGAGGAGCAGGCCAAGCGCCAGCACCCACAGGGTGTCGAAGGCCTGATTGGGCACCACCCGGTCGTAAACGTTCATGGTGAACAGGGGCATGGCCACCGCGAACAGGTTGGTCAGGAAGGCCGCAAGCAGCACGTCACGGTAGAGCTTGCCGTTTTCGGCAATCACGCTCCAGAACCAGTGACCACGCCGGGTTTCGTTGACCACAGGGCTGCGCGCGTCAAAGCGCAGGCGTGGGCGGGCATAGATCGCATGCCCCGTGTACTTGGGCTCCAGTTCTGCAGCCGCAACCTGCACAGGGGCATCGCCCAACTCAGGATAGACCACAGTGAGCGTGCCGCCATCTGCGCTGCGATCGAGCAAGACGGCAGCGCGTTCGCCATCGAGAAGCACGACGGCCGGGAAAAGCTCGCGCTTGAGCCGTGCAATGGGTTCACGCACCACCTTGCTGCTCAAGCCAGCACGGTGAGCAGCGCGCTCAAAAAGCGATGGGGTGAGTTTGCCGCTCTCCAGCGGCAACCCCGCCAGGGCACCGTCTCGGGTGATGGCTTCGCCGTGGCTGCGCGCAAGAATCAGCAGGCAGTCCAGCAGTTCGTCACCTTGGGCATGGGCGGCTTGCGCCTTGGCTTCAGGCAACTCCGTCGTTGAGGACATGAATCTCTCCGCATTCAGCCGCTGGGCGCCAACCCAACGGTACGGCACATCACATCACCCCATGCGGCGCAATAAATTGAAAAATAGTGTAACAGTCAATCCGCCATCAACGCGGCCGGATCGTCGCTGTGGACCACTTCCTGGGCCCAAGCTCGCAGTTTTCGCGTATCAGCCCGCAGGATTTGCTGTTTGACCGCCAGGATTTGCGAGGGGTGCATGGAAAAAGAGCGCAAGCCCAGGCCCAACAGCAACCGCGTCATGGTCACGTCCCCAGCCATTTCTCCACACACACTCACGCCCTTGCCCTGCGCACGGCATTCAGAAATGGTGTTGGCCACCAGCTGCAAAACCGCCGGGTGAAGCGGGTCGTACAGGTGGGCCACGGTCTCGTCCACGCGGTCAATGGCCAGGGTGTACTGGATCAGGTCGTTCGTTCCGATGGAGAGGTAATCGAAGTGCTTGAGGAACATGCGCACCGCCAGAGCTGCGGCAGGCACCTCGATCATCGCCCCCAGCTTGACCTTGCCATAAACGGCAGCGCGCGCATCCAACTGCTCTTTGGCACGCGCGAGCAAGGCCTTGACCTGCAGTATCTCGCTCGAATGCGCCAACATGGGAATGAGCAGATTGATCTTGCCGTGTGCCGCTGCGCGCAACACGGCACGCAGCTGGGTCAGGAACATGGCTGGTTCAGAGAGGCTCCAGCGGATCGCGCGCAAACCCAAAGCAGGATTCAGGTGGTCGTCGCGTATGGAGCGGTCCAAAGGCTTGTCCGCTCCTACATCCACCGTGCGAATGGTGACTGGCAGACCGTGCATACCCTCGACGGCTCTGCGGTAGGCTTCGTATTGCTCCTCTTCGTCGGGGAGCTTGCCATCGCGCCCCATGAACAGGAACTCCGTGCGGAACAACCCCACCCCAACGGCGCCCACCGACAAGGCTGGCGTGCTGTCTTCTGGTTGCTCAATGTTGGCAAGCAACTCCACACGTTCGCCGTCCAAGGTGACGGCCGGGGTGTTCTTGATGCGCGACAAGCGCTCCCGCTCCACTTCGCCCTGGCGCTGCTTGAAGCCGTATTCGGCCAGCACGATGGGTGAAGGGTTGACAATGACCACACCCGTGTCGCCATCGATGATGACCCAATCATCCTGCTGAACAAGGTGACTCGCCGTGCGCGCGCCCACCACGGCAGGTATGTCCATGCTGCGCGCGACGATGGCCGTGTGCGACGTCTTGCCACCAACGTCCGTCACGAAACCCGCGAAGACACTCTGCTTGAACTGCAGCATGTCGGCTGGTGACAGGTCGTGCGCCACCAGCACCAGCGGGTCGTCCCTGAGGTCCTCGCCCGGTCCGTCGGCCACTGCAGGTGCACGCCCCACTGGCGAGGCCACCCCACGCATGTGCCTGAGCATGCGCTCAACGACTTGCTCCAGATCAGCCTTGCGCTCCCGCAGATAGGGGTCTTCCATTTCATCGAACTGCTTGGCCAACTGTTCGAGTTGGGATGTAAGCGCCCACTCCGCGTTGTAGTGGCGCTCTTGCACCCAATGCTTCACGCCTTCCTGAAGCTGCGTGTCCTGCAGCAGCATCAGGTGCACATCCAGCAGAGCCGTCAGTTCGTGGTGCGCACCCTTGTCGGCGCTTTCCAGCAGGGTCTGCTGCACACGCGTGATCTCGGCCACCACGGCGTCCCGGGCATCGCGCAGGCGGCTCAATTCGCCATGGATCTGGTCTTCCCCGATGAAGTAGTGCGCCACGTCCATGCGGCTGGACGCGACCAGCACGGCACGCCCGATGGCGATGCCCCGTGAAACCGCCTGACCATGGACTGAGAACGTCACTCGCCTTCTCCAAACTTGTCGTTGATGAGCGCCAGCAGCGCGTCCATCGCCTGCTGCTCGTCAGGGCCGTCGGTTTCGATCTCCACTTCCGACCCTAGGCCTGCGGCCAGCATCATCACCCCCATGATGCTTTTGGCATTGATGCGGCGACCATTGCGTGCCATCCAGACGTCGCAGGCAAAGCTGCCAGCGAGCTTTGTCAATTTGGCCGAGGCGCGGGCATGCAAGCCCAGCTTATTGCTGATGGTCGCGGTGGTTTTGATCATGGGTGCTTCTGCGCAACTGGTTCTGCGGTGCCGTCACCGACACCGGGATGACCCCCTGGGTTCCGCCAAGCATGGCGCGCGACACCAGCGCGTCCAGCGACTCGTGGCGGTACGAAACCGCGCGCAGCAGCATGGGCAGGTTGGCACCCGTCACCAGCCGGGTATGGATGCCATCGATCAGCTTGCTGGCCACGTTGCAAGGCGTTGCGCCAAAGATGTCGGAAAGAACCAGGGTATGAGGGGTTCCGAGCTGGCCAAGCAGCTGGCGCGCTTGCGCCAGTGTGGCCTCCGGAGCTTGTTCGGCGGGAACGTCCAGCGCGGCAACGCTGGCGGCAGCGTCTGGGAAGACGTGCAGCACGCATTGGCGCAGAGCCGATGCCAAAGGCGCATGGGCGATGACGAGTATGCCGTTCATGATGGGCGATTATGAGCCTTGACGGACAGGAAGTAGCCGTAAGAAAGCAGGCAAACGATCAGGAATGTCCCCATGGCCCCGCGAAACGCCTGGGCCTCGGTCCAGCCAAAAGCTCCCCACAGGTCAATCATCAAGCCGATGGCCCACTGCATCACGAATACGCCTGCAAAAATCACGAGGTTGTAGGCTGACAGCGCCCTGCCCGCCATGGATGCCGGAAATGCCATGGCCACGGCTGGCTGCGATAGCCCCAGGAATGTGGACGACACACAGAACCAGGCCCAATGCATCCACGACGTTGACTCGCCATTGGCCACGTTCCAGGCCAACGCCAGGAAGCTCATCGGCAGGCCCCAGGCAATCAAAGACTCAACGCGCACCCCGCGCCTTGAGAGCCCCGGCGTGACGACACCCCACAACCAGAAGGTGCACAGCATGGCCAGATTGATCCCGAACAGCCCCGACGCCGCTTGCGCAGGCGTCAGACCACTGACTTTTACCAGCCAAGGCCCAGCCCACAGGGTCTGCACCGCCACCATGCCGCCGTAATTGAAGAACCCGACCGGGCTCATCTTGCGGAAGTAAGGGTGGCGCCATATTTGGCCGTAGCCGCCCTGGTCTTTGGCCTTGTCTGCGCCCTTGGCGCTCAATTGGGCAGAGTCGCTGCTCTGCCAAGGGGGTGAAAGCCAGGTGATCAGCAACATCGTCACGACGAAAGCCGCCGCCAGCAACCAGAAGAGCCCCCGCCAGCCCACCATCGGCATCAGCCACTGCACTGGCAAGGTAGAAGCCACCATGCCCATGGAGCCGGTCATCAGCATCCAGGCGTTCGCACGCAACTGCATGGACTGTGGCAGCCAGCGCCGGTAACCGGTCAGTGGTGCCATCAAACAAGCGCTTACCCCTGCGCCAGTCAGTACACGCGCGGCCAGCAACCCAGTAAAGCTGGATGCTTGCGCGAACGCTATGCAGCCCAACACGGCCAATGCCAGAAAGACCAGCACGACCCGCTTCGGCCCATAGCGGTCTAGCCAATGCCCCAGCGGCAGCTGCGTGGCCGCAAACCCGAGAAAGTACCCGCCTGCCAGCAACCCCAGGTCTCTGGCTTGAAGCGCCAGTTCCGCACTGAGGGTTGGGGCAAGCGTGGCCGTCACAGCCCGCACCAGTGCAGACAGAAAGTAGGCCGATGCGAACGCCAGGAACA
Source organism: uncultured Macromonas sp. (assembly GCA_946481585.1). The sequence continues at coordinate 9,501 of CAMLOF010000032.1, forward strand.
CCCAGACGGCCAGGCGCGTGCTCAAGGGCTGGATCGACGAATGCGACGGAGTGACTGTGGCGCCTGAACTCATGAATAAACACGCTAATAGGTTCAATCGAACCGCAGCGATTCGAAATACATGTCCTGGGCGGCCTTTGGCAACGCCTCGCCATACACACCCACTTGGACGAGCCATGGCCCTTTGGCCAACCACCTGACCTGCACCACCAGCGGCCGCCCCATGTGGTTCAAGCCTGGGCCGGTCCAGCATTCCGAAATGGTGGCCCCGGCAATTTCACAGGGCGCGCTCTGCCAGCCTTCAGGCGGCAGACCATCTTTCGTCGGCGTTTGCTTCAGGCTGGCCCAGGAGGCTGATCGCCATTGCCTGAGTGCCAATTGCGTGTCATGTCCGTCCTGCGGCAGCTGTACAGCACCCAGCGCAAACGTCGTTTCGCCGACGTCACAACTCACCATTTGCAAGCGTACATCAGGCTGCCCCGGCCCGAGCAAGGGCACGTCGCGGTCAGCACGCTCCGGCTTGCACGGCAAGAGCGCGCGCAAGGGTACGCCATCGGGGCGGGCATCGCGCCAGTTGTAGGCTGGGCTGCACCCCCCAAGGACCACGGTCAAGCACAGCAGCCAACCGAGCACCGCGGGCACGGATCTACAGTTCATTTATTCAGTGCCGTCAGAAAAAAGCGCGCCGCCTGTTTTTTGCAGGTGCGCGCACAATATGGGTGATGGATGGTATCCGGATTCCCAAAACAGCGTTTGCGCCGACCCCATCCTGACGTGACCGAATTCCCTCAGCATGAACACGATCAATCCTGACGGCCTGCCCGAGATATTGCCTTTGCCGGCGTCGCTATTGGCCGCAGCGCAAGCCGCACGCACCCTGCGCGAGCCGCTCATCGTCATGGTGACGCTGAAGGGTTGTGCCTTTTGCGATATTGTGCGTAACAACTATCTGGGGCCAATGTACCGCAAGGGCGAGGTATATGCAGTCCAAGTCAACATGCTGGACCGCAAGTCTGCACTGCAGGACCTGCGCGGGCAGACCACCACGCCCTACGACCAGGCACGGGCTTGGCGTGCCCGCATTGCGCCCACGGTGCTCTTCCTCGATTACGAGGGCCGCGAGATAGCTGAACGACTCGAAGGCATGAACCTGGCAGACTTCTACGGCGCCTATCTGCAAGAACGCATTGACGAAGCACGCAAAAAATTGCGCTCGACTAAAAGTTGACTGGTGCTGCGATTGAACTTTTCTTTGTCGCCTGCGTCTTTCTTTGTGTCCACACGGATTCCCTCCCCCGCCATGAAAGCTCTGAATTTTTCCGATCGTCGCAACCACCTCAAACTCCTGGGCGGGCTGCTGGCGAGCCCGCTGCTGCTGGGAGCTTGTGGCAGCCGCGATACCGCACCCCAGTCTCAGTTCGTGCTGCTGGACGGCAGCACCATGACCACTGCAGACCTCAAAGGCAAGGTCACCCTGGTCAACTTCTGGGCGACCACCTGCGTCACCTGCGTGAAAGAGATGCCCAGCATCATTCAGACGCACAACAAATACAAAGATCAGGGCTTGGAGACCGTGGCTGTTGCCATGAGCTATGACCCACCTGACTGGGTAGCAAACTTCGCAAGCAGCAGGCAACTTCCCTTCAAGGTCGCCCTTGACAACACTGGAGAGATTGCCAGGGACTGGGGTGACGTCAAACTCACGCCAACCACCTACATCGTCGACAAAAAGGGGCAGATCGTGAAGCGATATGTCGGCGAACCCGAGTTTTCCGCCCTGCACCAGTTGCTTGAAAAGCTTCTGGCAGAAGCGTGACCAGACTGTGACCGGCGCTCGGTTTGCCGCGAGCGCCGCGCACGCTCATTGACGGTACGCGTCGTGACAAGCCTTGCAGGCAGCAGCAGCTTCTCCGAAAGTTTTCTTCACCGCATCCAGGTTCCCGGTACGGGCGGCTGAATCCAGGGCAGCCACAGCCGTCATCATCTTGTTCTGCGCGCCGCGGAACTTGTCCGTTTCCATCCAGATTTCCGGCTTCGCCTTGCTTTTGAGATCTTCCGTCTCAGGGCCAAAGGCCGCCCAGGGCAGCTTGCTCATGGTCAGCACTACGGCCGCGTTTTCCTGCACAGCCTTAGCGTCAAAAGGAACACGTCCGTTGGCCATGGCGCCAATCCGCACAAAATGCTGGTTCATGACGTAAAGCGCTCCTTGCCTGTATCTCACCGCATCCTCGGGCTTCTGAAACTGCGCATGCGCCACACCAGATACGGCAGTGAGGCCTGCCGCCAACACCAATGCAAAACGAACCTTCATGGTGACCTTTCCTCTCAGTGTTTAGGACGGAGCCATTGATCAATGGCTATAGCAGTCTATGCTTTTATCATTGTTGAGTTCTGAGCCGGGAGAAACGCTTGCGCTCCAACCCATCTGATGTTCAAGAGGAAGCACCATGCACCGCATCCGCGTCTGGGACCTGCCCACCCGCCTCTTCCACTGGACTTTGGCCCTGGCTGTGTTGGGGTTGGTTGTCACGGCCAACCTTGGCGGCAACTGGATGATCTGGCACATGCGGCTGGGCTACAGCGTCTTTGCGCTGCTGCTCTTCAGATTCGTTTGGGGCTTTGTAGGCGGGCGCTGGTCGCGCTTCACACATTTTGTCTACGGACCCGCGCAGGTCTTGCGCTACATCCGTGGTCAAGGCAACCAAACGCAAGCCGTCGGGCATTCTCCGTTGGGGGCATTGTCGGTATTTGCCTTGTTATTCATGTTGAGCGCCCAAGTTGGCACAGGCCTGTTCAGCGACGACGAAATTGCATTCTTCGGCCCCCTGGTCAGCCTGGTGTCCAGCGATACCGTCGCACTGCTAACTTGGTACCACAAGAACATTGGAAAGCCCGCGCTCATTGCGCTTGTCGTGCTGCACATCCTTGCGGTGCTTTACTACCGATTTGTGAAGCGAAGCGATTTGCTCGGCGCTATGATTGGAGGGGACAAGCTGCTTGACCATCACACCGAAAACTCTGCAGACGGCCCGCGTGAAAGACTTCTTGCAGTGCTTGTGCTCGCCTTGTGCGTGATGGCGGTTTGGTGGGTGACCGGCCTGGGTACAACTTGATGACGTATAGTGCACGGCATGGGTGACAGCACTGAGGGCCCCGCGTTGGCCCAAGACGAAACTCCTCAAACTCGAATCGCCGTACGGGCCGCCAACGGACCGGAAGACGTGGCCGTGGTCCGCGAGTTGTTCTTGGAATACCAGTCTGACATTGGCATTGACCTGTGCTTTCAAGGGTTCGACCGGGAGCTGGCAGCCTTGCCAGGCGACTATTCGCCCCCGCTAGGCGGACTCTTCCTGGCTTATGTCGACAATGAAGCCGCTGGCTGCTGCGCGTTTCGTCCCTTGCCCGACAGCGACTATGCAAACGCGTGCGAGATGAAACGTCTGTTTGTGCGCCGGGCATTCCGAGGGTTCGGCCTGGGGCGCTTGCTGGTGGAGCAAATACTGCTGCAAGCCAAGCAGTCCGGCTACGACGCCATGCTTCTCGACACTCTGAGCGACATGGAGGCCGCGCGTCAGCTTTACCAGGAGGTGGGCTTCGAGGAGGTCGCCCCCTACTATCACAACCCACTTCCTGGGGCCCACTATCTGAAAGTGGACCTCTGAGCCCACACCCGAGTGGGTGGGGCTCAGTTCAGAACCCGCAGGCTCAGAGTCACTTAGCCTGTGCCAGCAAGGTGGCGGCGTCGCTGACCTCGAACTTGCCCGGGCCTTCGACGTTCAGCGACTTGACCACGCCGTCCTTGACCAGCATGGAATAGCGGTTGCTGCGCAGGCCCATGCCCCGAGCAGTCAGGTCGAGCGTCAGCCCCGTGGCCTTCGCAAAGTCCGCGCTACCATCGGCCAGCATGCGGACCTTGCCATCCGTCTTCTGATCCCGAGCCCAGGCACCCATCACAAACGCGTCATTGACGCTGACACACCAGATTTCGTCCACGCCTGCCGCCTTGAAAGCATCAAACTGCTCGACATAGCCCGGCACGTGCTTCGCGGAGCAGGTGGGTGTGAATGCCCCAGGCAGCGCAAACAAGGCGATGGTCTTGCCTGCGGTGGCCTTGGCCACATCCACCGGGTTGGGGCCGATGCTGCATCCATTGCCTTCCACCTCGCTGTATTCCATCAGCGTCACGGCAGGCAGTTTGTCACCGACTTTGATCATCTCTTTGCTCCAGTTTGTGGCCATGTAAAGGCCGAATTTGCCCACCACGCACAATTGCGCACGGGCGAAAAAAAACGACCGAGATTGTCGGTCGTTTTTTTATTGCATGCCGAAGGGCAGCAGAACAGGCTTACACCAGTGCGGCCTTTTGGACCAGACGGGTAGCAACCCAGTTCTTCGTCTTCGACAGAGGACGGCTCTCGGTGATCTCGATGATGTCACCCAGTTTGTATTCGCCGTTTTCGTCGTGAGCGTGGTACTTGCTCGACTTGATCACGATCTTGTCGTAGAGCTCGTGCTTCACACGACGCTCGACCAGCACCGTCACGGTCTTGGCGCGCTTGTCGCTGACGACCTTACCAATCAGGGTGCGCTTGAGGGATTGTTGAGCTTCACTCATGGTTCACTCCTTATTGGCCGGCGGCTTGCTTTTGTGCCAGGATGGTCTTGGCACGGGCAATGGCGCGACGGGTTTGACGCAACGTGGCGGTGTTGTTCAACTGTTGCGTGGCTTTTTGCATGCGCAGGTTGAAGTGAGCCTTTTGCAGGGCTTTCACTTCGGCTTGCAGGCCAGCAACGTCTTTTTGGCGCAGTTCAGCAGCTTTCATCTCTTGTTCTCCTGATTACTGGCCCAACAGACGGGTCACGAAGGTCGTGCGCAGCGGCAGCTTGGCGGCGGCGAGTTGGAAGGCTTCACGAGCGAGTTGCTCGGGAACACCCACGATCTCGTACAGCACCTTGCCGGGCTGGATCTCGGCGACGTAGTACTCGATACCACCCTTACCGTTACCCATACGGACTTCGGCAGGTTTCTTGGAGATCGGCTTGTCCGGGAACACGCGGATCCAGATACGACCACCACGCTTCACGTGGCGGGAAATCGCGCGACGTGCAGCTTCGATTTGACGAGCCGTCAGACGACCACGGTCCGTGGACTTCAGGCCGAAATCGCCAAAGGCCACGGTGTTGCCGGTGGTGGCAACGCCCGTGTTGCGGCCTTTTTGCTCTTTACGGTATTTACGGCGAGCAGGTTGCAACATGTTCAGTTCTCCTTAGGCCTGCGGCTTGTCGCTGCCATCGGCCGGGGCGGCATTGGTGGTGGCACCACGGCGGGGGCCGCCACGACCAGGACGGTCGTTGCGGGCACCATCACGGCGCGGACCGCGAGGACGGCGCTCTTCTTCAGGACGCGGAGTGCTGTCCAGAGAAGGAGCGTCAGCGCGACCCAGGTTGTCGCCCTTGTAAACCCACACCTTGACGCCGATGACGCCGTAGGTGGTCTGGGCCACGGACGTGCCGTAGTCGATGTCGGCGCGCAGGGTGTGCAGAGGCACACGACCTTCACGGTACCACTCGGTACGGGCGATTTCGATGCCGTTCAGACGACCCGAAGACATGATCTTGATGCCTTGGGCGCCCAGACGCATCGCGTTCTGCATCGCGCGCTTCATGGCGCGGCGGAACATGATGCGCTTTTCCAGCTGCTGGGTGATCGAGTCAGCGATCAGCTTGGCATCGACTTCAGGCTTGCGCACTTCTTCGATGTTGACGGCCACCGGCACGCCCAGTTGAGCAGCCAGGTCCTTCTTCAGCTTCTCGATGTCCTCACCCTTCTTGCCGATCACCACGCCCGGACGCGCCGAGTAGATGGTGATGCGGGCGTTCTTGGCGGGGCGCTCGATGACCACGCGCGAGACGGCGGCGTTCTTGAGCTTGGCCTTCAGGTACTCACGCACCTTGATGTCTTCGGCCAGCATGCCCGCGAAGTCGCGGTTGCTGGCGTACCAACGGCTGGCCCAGTTGCGCGAGACGGCCAGGCGGAAGCCGGTCGGGTTGATTTTTTGTCCCATGTTCCTGTGCCTCTCAGTTGCCGACCGTCACGTAGATGTGACACGTGGGTTTGCTGATGCGGTTGCCGCGGCCCTTGGCGCGGGCCGAGAAACGCTTGAGCGTGGTGCCTTGCTCGACGTGGATGGTCTTGACCTTCAGTTCGTCGATGTCGGCGCCGTCGTTGTGTTCAGCGTTGGCGATGGCGGATTCCAGGGCCTTCTTGACGATGCCAGCAGCTTTTTTCTGCGTGAACGTCAGGATGTTCAGAGCCTGGTCCACCTTCTTGCCGCGAATCAGGTCCGCCACCAGACGGCCCTTGTCGACCGACAGGCGAACGCCGCGAACAATTGCGCGTGTTTCCATGGTGTGTCCTTACTTCTTGGCTTTCTTGTCGCCGGGGTGGCCCTTGAACGTGCGCGTCAGCGAGAACTCGCCAAGCTTGTGGCCGACCATCTGGTCGGTCACGTACACGGGCACGTGCTGCTTGCCGTTGTGCACGGCAATGGTCAAGCCGATGAACTCGGGCAGGATCATGGAGCGGCGAGACCAGGTCTTGACCGGCTTCTTGTCCTTGGTAGCCACAGCCTTTTCGACCTTGGCCATCAGGTGATGGTCAACGAAGGGACCTTTTTTGAGAGAACGAGTCATTTCGTCAACCCCTTACTTCTTGCGACGCGACACGATCATGTTCTGCGTGCGGCGGTTGTTGCGGGTACGGTAACCCTTGGTCAGGTTGCCCCACGGATCCACCGGCGGCATACCCGTGCCGGTACGACCCTCACCACCACCGTGCGGGTGATCGATCGGGTTCATTGCCACACCGCGAACGGTCGGGCGAATGCCCATGTGACGCTTGACACCGGCCTTGCCCAGCTGGCGCAGGCTGTGTTCCTGGTTGGACACTTCACCGATGGTGGCACGGCAGTCCACGTGGACCTTGCGCACTTCGCCGGAACGCATGCGAACCTGGGCGTAGATGCCTTCGCGGGCCAGCAGCACGGCAGAAGCACCGGCGGAACGAGCGATCTGTGCGCCCTTGCCGATCTGCAGCTCGATGCAGTGGATGGTGGAACCCACCGGAATGTTGCGGATGGGCAGGGTGTTGCCCACGCGGATCGGGGACTCGGAACCGCTCAGCAGCGTTGCACCGACTTCAACGCCACGCGGGGCGATGATGTAGCGGCGCTCGCC
>CAMLOF010000033.1 GCA_946481585.1 uncultured Macromonas sp.
GCGTGGCGCCGCGCCAGCCGTAGATGGACTGGTCGTCGTCGCCCACGGCGGTGAAACGCCCGTTTTCGCCCACCAGCAGCTTGAGCAGCTCGTACTGGGTGGCGTTGGTGTCCTGGTACTCGTCCACCAGCACGTGGCCGAGCTTTTTCTGCCACTTTGCGCGCACTTCTTCGTGCTGTTGCAGCAGCTTCAGGGGCAGGGCGATCAGGTCGTCAAAGTCCACGCTCTGGTAGGCGCTCAGGCGTTCCTGGTACTTGGCCATCACCAGGGCGATCACGCGTTCGTTCTCGTCGCGTGCCTGGGCCAGGGCCTGCTCGGCGGTCAGCCCGGCACCCTTCCAACTGCTGATGGTCCATTGCCAGCCGCGCGCGGTGGCTGCGTCGGTGGTGCCGCCGCAGTCCTTGAGGATGGAGGTGATGTCGTCGCTGTCCAGAATGGAGAACTGGCTCTTGAGGCCGAGCACCGCGCCGTCTTCACGCAACAGGCGCACGCCCAGGGAGTGGAAGGTGCAGATCAGCACGTCCTTGGCGGGTTTGCCCACCAGCTGGCGGGCACGCTCGCGCATTTCGGCGGCGGCTTTGTTGGTGAAGGTGATGGCCGCTATTCGGTTGGCCACCAGACCCGCCTGAATGAGGCGCGCGATCTTGTGGGTGATGACGCGCGTCTTGCCGGAGCCCGCGCCCGCCAGCACCAGGCAGGGGCCTGCCAGGTGGTTCACGGCTTCAAGTTGGGCGAAGTTCAGACCGGCGGACATGTCGTGTCGGGGACGGGGCGCAAAGCGGTCGATGATAACGGGTGAGAGAATCGCGGGCGTGCTGAATATTCTGCTCGTCACATTCCCCTTCTTTGCCTTGGTGCTCGGTGGCTTCGTTGCCGCACGCCGCCGCATGCTGCCGCTGGAGGCCATTCCCGGTCTCAACAGCTTCGTGCTGTATTTCGCGCTCCCGGCCATGCTTTTCCGCTTCGGCTCCACTACGCCCATCGCTCAGTTGCTGGACGCATCGGTGTTTGGCGTGTACCTGCTGTGCGCACTCATCATGGTGGGGTTTGCCATTGCCATGACCAAAGGCGGGCGCATCGGCTGGAACGATGCTTCCATGGGGGCGCTGGTGGCGGCCTTCCCCAACACAGGCTTCATGGGGGTGCCGCTGCTGGCAGCGCTGCTGGGTCCGCAAAGCGCGGGGCCGGTAATCGTGCTCATCGTGGTGGACATGGTGGTCACCAGTTCGCTGTGCATAGCCCTTTCGCGACTGGATGGGGGTGAAGGCGGTGCGGCCGCAGCAGCTGGCAAGGCCTTGAGCGGCGTGGTGCGCAACCCCATGCCTTGGGCCATCATCCTGGGCGCGGCGGCTTCGGCACTGCAGTTCACCTTGCCAGCACCTATCGAAAAAACCGTCTGGCTGCTGGCCGATGCGGCGTCACCCGTGGCGCTTTTCACCATTGGGGCGGTGCTGGCGCGTTCGCAGATGCAGGCCGACCACCCCATGCCGCTGGGTGACTACGTGCCCGTGGCGGTGATGAAGCTGGTGCTGCACCCGGTACTGGTGTTGCTGGCCGGCTCGGCTGCCATCCAGCTGGGCGTGCCGTTGACCCCGTTTGCGCTGACGGTGATGGTGCTGGTGGCCGCGCTGCCCAGCGCGAGCAACGTCTCGCTGCTGGCAGAACGCTTCGGGGCGGACAACGGTCGCATCGCGCGCATCATCCTGGTGTCTACAGCGCTGGCGTTCTTTACCTTCTCGGGAGCAGTGACGCTGATGCGTGGCTGATTCCTGCCTGGCGCGGCGCTCAGATCGTCAACGGGTCTACGTCGATAGCCCAGCGGATCACGCCCCGGGTTTCGGGCAGGCCGCGCAGGCTGTGCAGCGTGTCTTGCCAGGCGGCGAGGAAGGCTTGCAGAGCCGGGCGTGAGGTGCTTTCTACCAGCATCTGGGCGCGTTCCACGTTGGCCACGCGCTGGATGGCCATGGGCACGGCGGGGTAGAGCGTCAGCTGCTCACGCCCTGGCAAGCCGTCGCTTGCCTGTGCAGCCAGGGTCAGCAGCGCCTGCGCGGCCTCCTGGGTGCGGGCTTCGGCGCGCACCAGGGCCTGGTAGGCGTAGGGCGGCATCTGGGCGGCTTCGCGTTCGCTCAACTGCTGCTCGGCAAAGGTGGGGTAATCGTGCTTGGCCAGGGCTGCAAACAGTGGGTGCTGCGGGTACCAGGTCTGCACCCACAACTCCACGCTGCTGCCCTGTTCGGCCACAAAGGCAGCGTCGCGGCCCGCCCGCCCTGCGGCTTGCAGCAACAGCGAGAACAGGCGCTCCGGGGCACGGTAGTCGCTGGCGAACAAACCACTGTCGGTGTTCACACTCGCCACCAGCGTGATGCGGCGGAAGTCATGGCCCTTGGCAATCATCTGCGTACCCACCAGCACGTCCACCTCGCCCGCGTGCATGTCGGCCAGGCGGCTTTCCAGGCTGCCCTTGGCGCGGGTGGTGTCGGCGTCTATGCGGGCCACGCGCACCGGGCTGCCATCGGGGCGGCGCGCATCGGCCAGCAGCCCCGCCAGTTGCTCTTCGATCTGCTCGGTGCCGCGCCCCATGGGGGTGATGTCGAGGTTGCCGCATTCCGGGCAAGCTCGGGGCACGCGGGTGGTGTGGCCGCAGTGATGGCAGCGCAGAGTGCGGTCGATCTTGTGGAAGACGGTGTGTGCGCTGCAGTGCGGGCAGTTGCTTTTCCAGCCGCAGTCGTGGCAGGCCAGCACGGGCGCGTAGCCCCGGCGGTTGAGCAGCACCATGCTTTGCTCACCGCGAGCGGCGCGGTCGGCCATGGCCTGTATGAGTGCCGGGGCCAGCACGGTGTGCTTGGGCTGGTGGTTCATGTCCACCAGGCGCAGCCGGGGCCAGGCGCCGCCGCCCACGCGCTGCGGCATGGTCAGGCGCAGGTAGCGGCCCTGCTGGGCGGCGTGCCAGCTTTCCAGCGATGGCGTGGCCGAGCCCAGCAGCACCTGGCAGGGGCCGTTGTCAGCGCCCAGGTGGGCGCGGTACACGGCCAGGTCGCGGGCCGAGTAACGGGCGCCTTCCTGGCTCTTGTAGCTGGGGTCGTGTTCTTCGTCCACCACGATCAGGCGCAGCCGGGGCAGGCTGGCCAGCACCGCCATGCGCGTGCCCAACACAATGCGCGCCTGCCCCAGGTGGGCCGACAGCCAGTTGCCCAGGCGCTGCGCGGGCGTGAGTCCGCTGTGTAGCGACACCACGCTGCCCGCCGGGAAGCGTTCGGCGAACCGGGCCTCCAGCTGGGGCGTCAGGTTGATCTCGGGCACCATCACCAGTGCCTGGGCCTGCGGGTCGCGGGTCAGCATGTCTTGCACGGCGCGCAGGTACACCTCGGTCTTGCCACTGCCGGTGGCGCCGAACAGCAGCGCAGGCTTGCTGGTCTGTTCCAGTTTGCCCAGGGCTTCGGCCTGTTCGGGGCTCAGGGCCGGGCCTTGGGGTAATACAGTTGCTGGCGCTTCCACGGGCTTGCGCTTTTTGAGGCGGCGCTGCAGCTGTTCGCTGTTGAGTTCGCGCAGTTGGGGGGGCAGGGCAGCCAGAGCCATCTCGCCCAGGCTGCGCTGGTAGTACCTGGCCGCAAAGGCAACCAGTTGGCGCCAGCGTTGGTCGAGCGGCGCAAGTTCACGTAACACATGCTGGACCGGGCGTGCCAGTGCCTCAAGCTCTGGCGAAGGTGGTTCAGCGGGGGCATCCCACACCATTCCCAGCACCTCGCGTGCGCCCAGCGGCACGCGCACCAGGGTGCCCGGCGCAAGCGGCCGCTCACTCCAATAACCCAGGGTTGGCCCCAGTCCGCTGTGGGCCGGCGTGGTCACTACCACCTCGGTCCAAAAATGCGGGTTTGCCAGCGGTTCCTCAGTCATTGTTGTGGAAATTGGGGTAAGTCATTGATTTGTAAAAAGATATGACACTTGCCCAGAATTTCTGTGGATAACTTTGTGGAAAGTCTTTGAATCCACCGCGCAAGGCCTTGAAAATCAAGGCCTTGATTGGCTTGCCTAGAAAATGGGCACTTGTCATTGTTCAATGAAATCAACAACTTGCGCGTTCTCTCTTCTGGAGGGCTGGCATCAGATGCCAAAAACGCTCTTGCTGCAGTGCATTCAAAAAAATGTGCATAAGGCGCACCTGTCAAGGGCTGGCAGGCCCATTTTTTGTGCTAGACGCCCCGCCTTGGCGTGTGCCTGGCGGGGTGCCTTGCACCGTCAGCGTGCGTTCTGGCGCATCTGGCGCGAATGGGCGTGAACGGTGTCCACCAGCACTTGCACGGTTTCGGGCGGGGTATGCTGGCTGATGCCATGGCCAAGGTTGAAGATGTGTGTGGGGCCCGAGGTGGTGCGGTCGGTGTGCGGGGTGCCGAAGCTGTCAAGCACGCGCTTGGCTTCGGCGGCCACGCGCTCGGGCGGGGCGAACAGGACGTTCGGGTCCAGGTTGCCCTGCAGCGCCTTGCCTGGGCCGCCCACCACACCGCCTACCTGTGCGCGGGCCTTGGCCAGGTTCACGGTCCAGTCCAGGCCCAGCACGTCGCAGTCCAGACCGGCCATGTCGTCCAGCCACAGCCCGCCACCTTTGGTGAAGACGATGCGCGGGATGACTTTCCCTTCGTGCTCACGTGGCAGTTGCGCCAGCACGCGGCGCGTGTAGGCCAGGCTGAAGTCCTGGAAGTTGCCGTCTGCCAGCACGCCGCCCCAGCTGTCGAACACCATCACGGCCTGGGCGCCAGCCTCGATCTGGGTGCGCAGGTAAAGGGCCACGGCGTCGGCGTTGACTTCCAGCAGGCGGTGCATCAGGTCCGGGCGGCTGTACATCAGGGTCTTGACGTGGCGGTAGTCGTCCGAGCCGCCGCCTTCGACCATGTAGCAGGCCAGCGTCCACGGGCTGCCGGAAAAGCCGATCAGCGGCACGCGACCGTTGAGCGCCCGGCGGATGGAGGTGACCGCGTCGAACACGTAACGCAGCTTGTCCATGTCGGGCACGGCAAGCGTGGCCACGTCGGCCTCGGTGCGGATGGTCTTTTCAAACTTGGGGCCTTCGCCCAGGGCGAAGCTCAGGCCCAGGCCCATGGCGTCGGGCACGGTGAGGATGTCGGAAAACAGAATGGCTGCATCCAGCGCGTAGCGGTCCAGCGGTTGCAGCGTCACCTCGGTGGCGTAGTCCACATTGGTGGCCAGCCCCATGAAGCTGCCTGCCTTGGCGCGGGTGGCGCGGTACTCGGGCAGATAACGGCCCGCCTGGCGCATCAGCCACACGGGGGTGTGGTCGGTGGCCTGGCGCAGGCAAGCGCGCAGGAAGGTGTCGTTCTGCAGTGGTGCAAAGCTCATGGGGGTATCTTTCCAAATCTTCTAGACCCCCGGATTATCCCGCCATGGCCGGGTCAAGGCCCGAGCGTTGCGAGTCGGGGTGTCAGAGTTGGCCCAGAGCGGTCCGCACCTCGTCCACGCTCAGTATCTCGGTCAGCACCACTGGGGGGCGGCCGCTGCTGTACAGCGCGTAGGTGGGCACACCATTGCGGCCCAGTTGCGCCAGCGCCTCCGTCACGTGCGGGTCGCGTCGCGTCCAGTCGGCACGCAGCAAGGCTACGTTTCGCCCAACGGCATCTTGCAGCACGTTTTCATTGGCCAGCGTGGTGCGCTTGTTGTACTGGCAGGTCACGCACCAAGCGGCGGTGAAGTCCACAAAAACCGGGCGGCCTTGCGCCAGCAGCTCGGCATGCCGCTGGGGCGTCCAGACTTCCCATTGCACGCCAGCCACGCTGGTGGGCAGCGCTGTGGCGGTTTCCTGGGGGCGGGTCACGTACGGTCCTGCGGTCCACAGCAGCCAAGCCAGCGCTGCCACGGACAGACTGCCCAGAACCACGCGCGTGCGGCCATGGCGGCCAAGGGTCCAGATTGCCAGAGTCAGGGCGACCAGCAGTAGCAGCAACGCGGCTGCACCGTCGATGCCGCTTTGCTGCCCCAGCACCCAAAGTAGCCACACCACAGTGGCAAACATTGGGAAGGCCATGAGCTGGCGGAAGGTTTCCATCCAGGCGCCGGGCCTGGGCAGCGCCCGGGCAATGGCAGGCACCCAGCTGGCGGCCAGGTAGGGCAAGGCCATGCCCAGCCCCAGCGCGCCGAACACCGCCAGCGCCTGCCCGGTGGGCAGCGCCACCGCCAGCCCCAGCGAGGCTCCCATGAAAGGTGCGGTGCAAGGCGAGGCTACTGCTGTGGCCAGCACACCCGTCAGAAACGCGTCCGCCACGGGATGGCGCAATTGCATTCCAGCCAACGATGACGGCAGCACCGTTCCAAACTCGAACAAGCCTGCCAGGTTCAGCCCAATGACGGTGAAGAGCGCCGCCAGTGCCGCCACCACGGCGGGGTTCTGCAACTGAAAGCCCCAGCCCAGCTGTTCGCCTGCGGCGCGCAAGGCCAGCAGCACGCCGCCCAGCGCCAGGAAAGACAAGACAACACCTGCTGTGTAGGCCAGCCCGCTGGCGCGGTGTGTGGCATGTTGATCCCCGTGGCGCGCGAAGGCCAGCACCTTGATGGCGAGCACCGGGAACACGCAGGGCATGAGGTTGAGGATGACTCCCCCTATCAATGCGCCCAGCAGCGCGGCCCAAAGCGAAAGCGTGTTGGTCGAAGTGGCGCTGGCGGCCCTTTCCGCATTGCGTGCCAGGGCGGCATTGAGCGCGTCCGACGCCCCAGAAGGGCTGGACGCCACGGGTGGCCAGCCGCCAGAGACGGGCACAGTCATTGCAATGCCGGTCAGGCCATGGCCTTTTCCGGGTGGGTTGGCCAAGGTCACCACCAAGGGCACGTCAATCGGGCTGTCGCTGCGCTGTGGCGACAGTGGAATGCTCGCCTGCCAGGTGTCACCCTTCCAGGCCTGTTGCCAGGCGGCTCCGGGCACGATCAACCCCGCTGTTTCCGGGAAAAACTCCAGAGTGCGGCCTCGCCAGTCCGCTGGCAACCCTTGCAGGCTGACTTGCAGCTTGTCATCCCGCGCGGCCAGGGTGCTTTGTCCTGCGGGCGCATTCTTCGGGTTCGCGTCCAGTGCCGATTGAAATGCCTGGCCATGCAAAGCACTGGAACCATCCACGGGCAACCGCAGCGTCAGGTTGGCTTCTTCGGGAATGCATTCCTTGCGGCAGATCAGCCACGTGGCATACAGGCCCACATCCAGGTGCGTGCCCCGGAAATCCGGCTTTACGGTGACGGGCACGGGCAGCAGCACGGTGCCGTCGTAGCCGTAGTTGGCCAGGTCCCCCAGTGGGAACTTGCGCGGGGTGGGCCAGGCAATGCCCGCAGCCTCCACGCCTTGGGGCAGGCGCCATTGGAGTTCCGTGGGCAGGCCGGAGTCGCCCGAGTTTTTCCAGTACGAATGCCAGTCTGGTGCGTGTTCTATCTGCAGCCCCAGCCAAAGTGGCTTGCCCGGGGCTACGCCCTCCGGAGCGTGCACCAGCAGTTCGGCGCGGGACTGCTCGCTGCGGAAGACGGAACCCGCCAGAGACGCTTGGGCCTGAGCAGATGTGCCCAGGGCACAAGCAATCCACAGCAGCCAGGAAGCAAAGAAAGAACGCATGTTGGTGGGGATAGGGGTATCTTCGTTCAGAGAACGCGCTGGGGCGTAAAGTTCCAGCGGGTGATTTTGGCCTATTTGCCCGAATAGAAAAAATCTATGCCAAAGATGCGGCAAAAGGGCTTTTCAAATCTGGATTGCCTGTGAAAAATGGAATCCCTCAGTGATTCAGGCGAAGGAGGGCATCGGCATGCTGATGTGGGACAAAGCGCTGGAGGCATGGGTGCAGCGGTTGCGGCAGAGGGTGAATTTGCCGTTGCTGGTTGGCTGGCGTACCGGGGACGCCGCAGAGGCAACGCACTCGTGGATGCTGGGTGCGTTCGATCGGCCCTTGGTAGAAATGGACGTCCGAGACGCTGCTGCCCTTCCGGCGCTGCTCAATCCTTCGCTTGATGGCCTGGGGGAAGCTTATGTTGAGGGTCGCATCGACCTGCGAGGCAATATTGCCGACATTCTTGGCATGGCCCATCACATGGCCGAACTGGCCGAAGCCGATTCGGGCGGCGCCTTGAAGCGTCTGGTTCAAACTTTTACCCACAGCCGCAAGACCGATCAGCAGGCAATCCAATACCACTACGACGTCTCCAACGAGTTCTACGCCGAGTGGCTGGACCCTTCCATGGTGTATTCCTGCGCGTATTTCGAGAACGGTGACGAGTCCCTGGCCGAGGCGCAGCGCAAGAAGATCGACCACATCCTGGCCAAGGTCCAGCTGCGGCCCGGCCAGCGCCTGCTTGATATCGGGTGCGGCTGGGGGGCGCTGGTCATGCGCGCGGCGCAGGCTTTCGGGGCGCGCTGCGTCGGTATCACGCTGTCGCAGAACCAGTTCGACCTGGCGACCGAGCGCGTGCGCGCGGCGGGCCTGCAAGACCAGGTGGAAATTCGCCTGCAAGACTACCGTGACGTCTCCGGCCATTTCGACCGCATCACCAGCGTCGGCATGTTCGAGCACGTGGGGCTCAGGCACCTGACGGACTACTTCCGCATCATCCACGACCTTCTTGCGCCAGACGGGTGGTGCCTGAACCACGGCATCACCTCTACCGACGCGCGCGACGGCGAAACCACCCACGGTGGCGGGCGCTTTATCGACAGATACGTTTTTCCGCAGGGGGAACTGCCGCACATTGCCACGGTGCTGCGCACCATGCAGGAGGGCGGGCTGGAAGCCTTTGACGTGGAAAACCTGCGCCGCCATTACGCCCGTACGCTGCGCTGCTGGAGTGACACCTTCGAGGCGCGTGCCGAGCGCCTGAAGACCCTGGTGGACGAACGCCGCTGGCGCATCTGGCGGGTTTATCTGGCGGGTTGCGCCTGGGCGTTCGAGCACGACCAGATATCGCTCTTCCAGGTGCTGTGCCGCCGCGCGGGCCGCAGTGCCGAAGAGTTGCCCTGGTCGCGCCGCTGGCTCTACGCGGGCCGCTAAGATGCGCGCATGACTGTGTCCACCTCACTGCCCCGCTGGGGCGACCTCTGCACCACCGATTTCGCTGCGCTCGACCCCGGGCGCACCGTGGCCGTGCTGCCCGTGGCCGCCACCGAGCAGCATGGCCCGCACCTGCCGCTGTCGGTGGACGCAGATCTGGTTGAGGGGGTGATGGCTGCCGCAGGCCCGCACCTTGGCGGAGGCTGGCCGGTCTATGTGTTGCCGACGCAGGCGGTGGGGCTTAGCACGGAACACGAACGCTTCGCGGGCACGCTCACGCTGCGGCCCGAGACGCTGATCCGCCTCTGGTGCGAGATCGGTGAGTCGGTGGCCCGTGCGGGCGTGCGCAAGCTGCTCATCTTCAACAGCCATGGCGGGCATGCAGGCATCATGGACGTGGTCGGGCGCGAATTGCGCGCGCGTTGCGACCTGCTCGTGTACAGCGCCAGTTGGTTCAACCTGCCCTTGCTGGACGAGCAGGGGCAAGACCTCAACCAGCGCTTCAGCGCGGACGAACACCGTTTCGGCATTCACGCGGGGCAGGTGGAAACGTCCATGATGCTGGCGTTGCGCCCGCACACCGTTCGCATGGAGAACGCTCGCGATTTCCCATCCACCTCGCGTGACCGGGCCGGCCGCTGGCCCATTCTGGGCAACGGGCGCAGCGCCAAGCTGGCCTGGCAGATGCAGGACTACCACCCGGCAGGTGCTGCGGGCAACGCTGCCGCCGCCAATGCCGAGTTGGGCGAGATGCTGGTGCAGGCCGCAGGCCGTTCGTTGGCTGCGTTGCTGCGCGAGGTCAGCGAACTGCCGCTGTCCACCCTGGTGGACAAGCCTGACTTTTCCTGATTTCCAGCAAAGCTCGCTTGCTGGAACGGGCTGTCGTTTCAGGCGTGCGTGACCCAGTTCGCCAAGTCTGCCCGAGCCAGATGCGGCAACGCGTTGAAACTCACCAGCGTGTGGCGCTTGGGGTTGAAGTCCACCTCGGTCACCGAGGTATTGCGCATGCGCAGGTTCAGCTCGATCGTCGTTTCCGGCGACGTGCCCAGCAGGTGCCCCACCACAGTGGAAATCGGTCCGCCGCTGGATACCATCAGCACGTTGCCCTGGTGGTGTGCCCGCACGTGGTCAAGGGCCGAAGTTACGCCTGCCACAAAGTCCTCGTAACTGGGCATGCCGCGCGGCGTCAACACCCCTGCCATCCACTGGCGCAAGGCATCGCGCAGCAGGCGGAAATGCTGGCGGTAGCCCTCGGGCGTGGTGGGCGGTTCCGTGGGGCGGGTGTTCAGCGCATCGATCAGCGCCGCGCTGTCGTATTCGTTCAGGCCAGGCCAGGCCAGGGGCTCAGCGGCCCAGCCAAGACCCTTTGACAGCCCCTCCCAAGTCTGCACGTGGCGGCGCAGCGTGCCGGTGATCACTGCTTCAAAGCGCAGACCATGCTCGCGGAAGTGCTCACCCAGGCGCTCGCTCTGGCGTGCACCCAGCGGGCTGAGTTGGTCATAGTCATCCGCGCCGAACGAGGCCTGGCCGTGGCGCACGAGGTAAAGCGTTCCCATGGCGGGCGATTGTCCCGGCAGCCAAGCCGGGCGGCAGTCGCCGCCGTGACCAATCGATCACAGGTGAACGGTACCTTGTATGCAGGTGACGGCATCGCCGCCAATCCAGATGCTCCCCGTGCCATCACGCTCCACATGCACCCGCCCGGCACGCCCCAGCGCGGTGCCCTGGGCCGCTACGTAGCGGTCGGGTGCCAGGCCGGCGCCAATGAGCCACTGCGCCAGCGCAGCGTTGAGGCTGCCCGTCACTGGGTCTTCCGCCAGACCGTTGTTGCCCGGGAAGAAGGCGCGGACCTCGAAGGCTGTGTCATGCCCCGGTGTTTGCGGTGCCACCACGCCCACCTCCATGCCCGCCAGCAGCGCAGGATCGGCGCGCAGCGAACGCACACGGTCCGCATCGCGCAACATCACAGACTGCCAGCCCGGGCCGTTGTCGCACCATGCGTGCGCCACGATCTCGTCGCGTTGCAAGCCCAGCCCCTGGGCAATCCTCTGAACGCTTGCATTATCCAGCGGGCCGCTGCGGCGCAGGGGCGGCGCGGCAAACGCCAGGCGTGTGCGCGCTTCCACCGCCGTCTGGCGGATGGGCACCAGGCCCACGCCACATTCCTGCACCACGGTTCCGGCAGCCCGAGGGCGGCCACCGGCCAGCAGCCAGGCGTGGCAGGTACCCAGCGTGGGGTGTCCGGCAAAAGGCAGTTCACGTCCCGGGCAGAAGATGCGTACGCGGTAGTCCGCGCCCGCCACCAGCCCTTCGGCCGAGGGCGGCAGCACAAAGGTGCATTCCGACAGGTTGGTCCAGTCGGTAAAGCGCTGCATCTCCTCCGTGCTCAGGTCCGTGCCGTCAAGCACCACTGCCAGCGGGTTGCCCAGGCAGGCGGTGTCGGTAAACACGTCCACCTGCTGGAAAGGGCGCGCGCGGCTCATTTGGTCTTCACCTTTTGCTCGCGCACGGCTTGTGCCAGCGCGGCCACGCCCGTGTGAATCTGGTCGGCTGTGGCGGTCACGAAGGACAGGCGCAGCGTGCGCGGGTCGCCATGCCCGGCGTAGAAGGCAGCCCCGGGTACGAAGGCCACGCCTTTTTCCACGGCATGCGGCAGCAGATCGATGGCGTTCATGCCTTCAGGCAGACGCGCCCACAGGAACATGCCGCCGTCCGGCCGGTTCCAGGTCACGCCCAGGCCTTGCATCTCGTGGTCCAGTGCCTGCAGCATCGCATCGCGTTGTGCTCGGTACAGGGCACGAATGGTCGGCACGTGCCTGTCCAGGAAGCCGTCCTTCAGCACTTCGGCCACCACACGCTGGTTGAAGCTGGGCGTGTGCAGGTCTGCCGCCTGCTTGGCCTGCAGCAGTTTGGGGTAAAGCGCAGGCGGCGCCACCAGAAAGCCCAGGCGCAGCCCAGGGGCCAGCACCTTCGAGAACGACCCCAGGTACAAGCAGCCCTCTGGATTGCGCGACGTCAGCGGAGCGGGCGGCGGTGCGTCGAACCACAGGTCGCCGTAGGGGTTGTCCTCCACGATGGGCAGGCCCAGGCGTTGTGCTTCGGCGCCCAGTGCGGCGCGACGCGCTTCACTCATGGTGCGGCCGGTCGGGTTCTGGAAGTTGGGCAACAAGTACATGAAACGTGGAAAGTCCTTGGCCGGGTCCAGGTCCAACTGCAGCAGGCGGCGGCGTTCCGGGGCTTCGGGCGCGTCTGCGGCATCGCCATCGGCGCCCAGCACGCGCAGCAGGTCCTGCATGTCTGGGCCTTCATCATCGGCGGCCACCCCCACCACTTCAGGCTCCATGGGCGCAAAGGCCTGCAGCGCCCCCAGGTAGGTGGGTGTCTCCACCAGCACACGGCTGCCGGGGTCGATCAGCACCTTGGCCACCAGGTCCAGGCCCTGTTGCGAGCCGGTCGTGATCAGCACGTTTGCCGGGTTCACGGCCCACGGCAGCATGGCCGCCACTTGTTCGCGCAGCGTCATCAATCCCTCGCTGGCGGCGTACTGCAGGGCAGCCCGGCCATCGTCGTGCAGTACCTTGGCGCAGGCCTCGGCAAACACCTCCACAGGGAAGGTCTTGGGCGAAGGCAACCCGCCCGCAAAGCTGATGATGCCGGGGCGCTCCGTTACCTTCAGGATCTCGCGGATCACTGACGGGTTCATCTTGTGCGCGCGTTGTGCCAGGGTCCAGTCCATGGTTCAGTTCTTTCCTTGTGTAGTGGTTTGTATAGAAGTGCGCTTGCCCAGCAGCACGGTAAAGGTCACGGCCAGGCCGAATGTCAGAGTAGCTGCGTCCAGTGTCTCGCCCAGCAAGGGCACGGCAAACAGCAGGCTCAGAAAGGGTTGCAGCAGTTGCACCTGGCTCACACGCACAGGGCCGCCCAGGGCCAGCCCTCGGTACCAGGCAAAAAAGCCCAGCCACATCGAGAACACGGCAACATAGCCAAAAGCCATCCAACTGGAGATGGCCACCTCTGTCACCGATGCTGGCTGAAACAAGGCGGTCAGTGGCAGCGTCACCGGCAAGGCCATCAGCAGCACCCAGCAAATCACCTGCTCAGCGCCCAAGCGCGGCGTCAGTCTGGCGCCACCCACATAGCCCAGCGAGGCACTTCCCATCGCCACCAGCAGCCATGCGTCGGCGTGGCTCAGATGCAGCCCGCCTGCGCGCCATGCCATGAACATCAACACCAAGCCCGTGCCCAGCAGACTCAGCAGCCAGAAAACGAGGCTGGGTCGCTGGCGCAGCCACAAGGCGGCCACGCAGGCGGTCGCCAACGGCAGCACCCCGGTCACCACGGCGGCATGGGTGCTGGGCACCTCGCGCAGTGCTATCGCCAATCCCAGGGGGAAACCCAGCACCACCCCCAGCGCTGTGAACGCCAACAGAGCCCATTCGGCGGGGCGTGGAACGTTCAACTGGCCTCGGCCGTGCAGCCAAGCCAGGTAAAGCAAAGACAGGCAACCCGCTACCGCCGCCCGCCCGAAGGTGACGAAGCTGGGGTGCAACTGTGGAACAGTGGTGTCGCCCACGGCCAGCCGAGTCATGGGCAGGGTCAGCGCGAAGATAGCCACGCCCAGCAGGCCCAGCCACAGGCCTCGCGCGGTCTGGTCCTTTGGTGTCGTCAAGGCTTGAGCATGTGCCATGGTCATGCGCCTCCCGTCCGGCCCAGGCCAGTCGCCAGCATCCACAGCGCAGTGAGCACCAAGGCCAGGGCCATGCCTCGGTTGAACCAGCGCAAGCGCCGTCCCGTGGATTGGCCGTTCACAAGCGGCCCTGCCAGCCAGCCGCGCAGCACGGACCCTATCAGTGCATAGGTCAGGTTGCTTGCAAAGGCATAGGCCATCAGCACCGGCACGACCAGCCAGAAGCGTTGCAGCGCGTCCGGTTGCCCAGCAATCCAGCCCGCCACGATGGACAAAGCCAGCATCCAGGCCTTGATGTTGAGAAACTGCAAGCCCACGCCGCGCGTGAAGGTCACGTTCAGGCTGGAAGGGTTCGCGTTGGACAGTGTGCTGCTGCCTGCCAGACGCCAAGCCAGCCACAGCAGGTAGGCCACCCCGCCAGCCAGTATGGCTCCACGCAGCAAAGGAACAGCCAGCACCAGCGCCCCCACGCCTGCTGCGCAGAGTGTCAGCAGCAGGGTCCACCCCACCGGCACGGCACAGACGAAACGCATGGCCCGGCGCAAGCCAAAGTTGGCCGCCAGTGCCGTGGACAGCGTCGTGTTCGGCCCTGGTGTAAAGCTCGTGGCCGTTGCCAGCGTCAGCAGTGCGCCAAATTCACTCGCGTCCATGGGCTGCTCGTTTGGTGAAAAAGGAGGTCATGTCGTCAATATAGAGTTTCAAATCAGTACACATGCAGTACAGTTAAGCGGTTCACTGCATAAACTGTATGGTCTCGGTCGGCCACACACCTGTCGCCTTGTTTCCATGACCGCTCCCTTTTTTATTCGCCATGTCTTTTCCTGATACCGATGCAGCTTCCACATCAGGCGCTCTCACCAGGGGAGGTGGCGTTTCCCTGGCCCAGCAACTGGCAGACCGCTTTGCTATTCGCATCCGCGACCGGCTGCTGGCGCCAGGCACCCGTTTGCCCAGTGTCAGGCAATGTGCGGGGCTTCATGGTTTGAGCCCCTCCACCGTTGTGGCCGCCTATGACCAACTTCTCGCCCGCGGCTTGATCGAGGCGCGCCGCAACCGCGGTTTTTACGTTCGCGAGCGCTCCGGTGCTTCTTCGGCGTACCCGTCGCCACACTCGGAACGAGGTGGCGTCACTCCCAAGCCCCAAGCGCCGGTCAACGCCGCCGCACTCATTCGCGGCATGTTCCACGGCTCTGACGACCGTCCGCAACCCTGCATGGGGGTGCTGCCCCCAGATTGGTTGGCTTCCAGCTTCATGCCAGCCGCATTGCGCCGCGTCACAGCTTCGCGCGCGCTCACCGACGCCTCCCTGCGTTATGGCGACCCCAAGGGGGACCCGCACTTGCGGCAAGTCTTGGCCGGGCGACTCCAATCCCAAGGCCTGCCGGTGAGTGACGAGCATGTCATCACCACCGTAGGTGCCACGCACGCACTGGACATCATCAGCCGTACCCTGCTGCGCCCTGGTGACTCCGTGATGGTCGAGGAGCCTGGTTGGGCTGTCGAGTTCGCACGCCTGCAGTCTTTGGGCATGCGGCTGCTGCCCGTGCCGCGCGGGCCAGCCGGCCCTGATCTTGAGACCATGAGCCGCTACTGCGAGGAGCATGCGCCCAAACTCTTTGTCAGCGTCAGCGTGTTGCACAACCCTACGGGCTTCAGCTTATCGCCCGCCTGTGCCCATCGGGTGCTGCAACTGGCGCAGCGGCACGGCTTCTACGTAGTGGAAGATGACACCTACAGCCACATCGCTCCCGAACATGCCACACGCATGTCCATGCTCGACGGGCTCCAGAACACGTTCTACGTCAGCGGCTTTGCCAAAATCCTCGCGCCCAACTGGCGAGTCGGCTACCTGGCCGCGCCCACGGCCTGGGTCGAGCGACTCCTGGACACCAAGTTGCTCTCCACCCTCACCACACCCAGTCTCATGGAGCGCGCGCTCGCCCTCTGCATTGAACAGGGTCAGTTGCGCCGCCATGCCGAACGAATCCGTGCCCGCCTCGACACGGCTCGCCAGCGCAGCGTGAAGCTGGCGCAAGCCTCAGGTTGTCGTTTCGTGTCTGAACCAGCGGGGCTTTTCGGCTGGGTGGATACAGGCGTGGACACCGAGGTTCTCGCACAGCGCCTGCTGGACGAAGGCATCCTCATCGCCCCGGGTACGCTGTTTCATGCCCACCGAACACCTAGCACCCTCATGCGCATCAACTTCGCCACCACGCAGTCCGCAGATTTCTGGCGCACGCTGGACAAGGTCCGCTTGACCGTGGATTGACAGCCGCGCCATGCCTTGGCTTGCTAAGCTGAATCTCTGCGCATCGGTCCGGTCTCAACCCAACTGGCTCAGGGCATCCCAGCGCTCCAAGGCCTCCATCAGCGCTTCCTCAATCTCGCCATGCCGGGTGGCCATTGCCGCTGCCTTCGCCGGGTCGCTGCCATAGAGCGACCCATCCGCCAGTGCATCGTCAATCGTCTTCTGCTCCGCCTCCAGGGCCTCAATTCGCTGCGGCAGCGCCTCCAGCTCGCGTTGCTCCTTGTAACTGAGCTTGCGCTTCGCGTTTGTCGCGGGGCTCGCAGGCAGCACGGCAGGTTTTTGGCTTTCCGCTGGTGCAGGCGCTTTCACGGCAGGCGCGTCGGTGTTTTGCTCCCGCAGCTCACGCGCCCGCGCTGCCTGGGTCTGCCAGTCCAGCACGCCACCTTCATATTCACGCCACAGGCCGTTGCCCTCAAACACCAGCGTGCTTGTCACCACGTTGTCCAGGAAGCGCCGGTCGTGACTCACCAGAAACACCGTACCCTGGTACTCGGCCAGCAAACTCTCCAGCAGTTCCAGCGTCTCAATGTCCAGGTCGTTCGTTGGCTCGTCCAGCACCAGCACGTTGGCGGGACGGGCAAACAGGCGAGCCAGCAGCAAGCGGTTGCGCTC
>CAMLOF010000034.1 GCA_946481585.1 uncultured Macromonas sp.
TCGGTGGCGGCTTGCGCCTCTGCCCCCAGTGCCAGCAGACATCCCGCTGCCAGCGCCAGCCTCAACCCAACTGCCTTCATTGACTGCTCCTGAACAAGCACAATCACGGCATGCCGAACACACCGCACGACTTCCACGTCATTTTCTTCTGCATGGGCAATATCTGCCGCAGCCCCACAGCGCATGGGGTGTTCCGCGACCTTGTGCACCAAGCTGGCCTGGCAGAACGAATTCGCATCGATTCTGCAGGCACGCACAACTACCATCCCGGCGAGCCGCCCGACCCGCGCAGCCAACGGCATGCACGCACACGTGGCTATGAGTTGAGCGACCTGCGGGCACGCCAACTGGCCCGGGCAGACTTTGAACAGGCCCACCTGCTGCTGGCCATGGACCACGACAACCTGGCCCTGGCCCAGACCATGTGCCCGCCA
This sequence comes from uncultured Macromonas sp., assembly GCA_946481585.1. Next base: position 435 of record CAMLOF010000034.1, read on the forward strand.
GAACACCACCACAAGCTGCGCCGATTCACCGAGTTCTGCCTGCGGCACAAGGCCACAGTGGTGCCAGACCCCTACTATGGCGGCGCCGAAGGCTTCGAGCACGTGCTCGACCTGGTGGAGGACGCCTGCGAGGGCCTGCTTCAACACATCCGCCAACAGATTGGGCGCTGACACACGCCCCCTCGATTGGCCTGGTGAAAGTCACAACTGAAATGACCACAAGCAGGCTTGTCGCCAAGCAGGCCACGGCCCAGAATGGCTTTTTTCAACCCACACAAAACCCATGACGTCCAACACCAACCACCCCGCTGCAGAAGCCCTGATACAAGCCCGCAAGACCCGCCAGCCCGCAGCCGCGCAAGCGGTGCAGGCTTATCTGCAAACGCCCGAGGCGGCTTATGCCGTGCAGGCTGCCGTGGGTGCGCAACTGGGCTGGTTCGGCGACGAGCCCCCGCTTTTCTGGAAGTCTGGCGGCCCTGGCCGCGACGCCGTGCTCACCCACGCCCCGCTGCCGCCTGATGGCGTGTGGGACAGCCCAGCCGTGGCGGGTGACTGGCCCTTCCACATCCGGGGCATCGAGGCCGAAGTTGCCCTGCGCCTGGGTTCACCGGTGGACCAGGCGCTGGCAGCGTCCCTCACGCCCGAGAGCGCCCGTGCGTTGGTGGATGCCATGACCGTGTCCATCGAAATCGTGGACACGCGCTGGCAACAGGGGCTGGACGCCCCCGCGCTGTGCAAGCTGGCCGATCTGCAGTCGCACGGCGCGCTGGTGCTGGGCGAATGGGTGGCTTACGAACCGCGCGACTGGACAGCGCAGACCTGCGAGGTGCAGGTGGGACAGCAACCCGTGCGCACCTTCACGGGCACGCATTCCCTCAACGACCCGGCCTACCTGCTGCCCACGTGGTTGCGCCACGCCACGCACGACGGCGCCGTGCTGCCCGCAGGCACCGTGGTGACCACCGGCACCTGGTGCGGCATTCTTCATGCCCAGGCGGGTGACGTGGTGATCGCGCGCTTCGCCGGCATAGGCGAAGCGCGCGTGCTGCTGTAACCAGTCAGAGTTGAGGCCAGCGGTGGGCCCACGGGGCGGCGGCCTCATAGGCCTCGCCCAGGTCCAGCAACATGTCGTCGCTGCCGTAGGGGCCCACCATCTGCATGCCTATGGGCAGGCCGTCAGCCGCGGGGCTGGTGGGCACGGCCAGGGCAGGCAGTCCGGCAGCGTTGACCCAGCCCGTGTAGATGGCATGGCCGCGCGGCCCCACGTCCTGGCCATCGATCCTGGGCGGGTAAGCCTCGCGTGCAGGCCAGGGCAGCGCCGCCGCCGAGGGCATGACCACCACATCGGTCTGCTCGAACAGGGCAGCGCTGTCGCGGCGCAGTTGCGTCATCCGCTCCCACACCTGCCACAGCACGGTGGCGGGCAGCTTGCGGCCCAGGGCTGCCATGTCGCGGTACTTGGGTGAAGCCAGTGCCTCCCATTCGGGGTGCTGGTCAAACATGCTGGCCAGGCCGATCTGCCCGATCTGTGGCCAGGCGCCCGCAAAGAAGCTCAAGTCCAACGGCAGTGCGCCACGACGCACCTGGTGTCCCAGTTGCGCCAGCCGGTCTACCGCCTGCCCTACGCTGGCCGCAATCTGCGGGTCCAGCGGTGCGTCGCCCAAACGTTCCACGTACAGCACGCGCAAGGGACGGCGCACGCGCGGCTGCGCACAGGCATGCGCCGCCGCCAGCGACAGGCGGTCCACCGCCGCAGGCCCGCGCATCACACTGAACAACAACCGAGCGTCGGCCACCGTACGCGCCAGCGGGCCGATGATCTCGAAGTCCAACAGCAGGCTGGGCAGCACGTGCTGGCGGGGGACCGCACTCAACGAAGGCTTGAGGCCGACCACCCCCGCGTGCGAGGCAGGCCGGCGGATGGAGCCGCCGCCGTCCTGCGCAATGGCCAGCGGCCCGATACCGCTGGCCACCGCAGCCACCGCGCCGCCGCTGGAGCCGCCCGGCGTCAACGCCGGGTTCCAGGGGTTGCCCGTGGGGCCGAACAAGGGGTTGTCGGTGTAGCCCTCCAGCGCAAACTCGGGCACGTTGGTCTTGCCCAGCATGGGTGCGCCCGCAGCCCGCGCGCGGGCCACGGCGAACTCGTCCTGCCCGGTGCAGTGGTCCTTCAGCGCACGGGTGCCCCAGGTGGTGGGCTGGTCAACCGTGTACAGGCTGTCCTTCACCGTGAGCGGTATGCCGTCCAGCAATGACAAGGGCTGCCCCTGCTCGAAGCGCCGCGCGCTGGCACGTGCCTCGTCCAAAAAGGCGTCATCACGGCGCGCCACCACGGCATTCAGGCGCGGGTTCACCGCCTCCAGTCGGGCCAGGCAGGCCTGGGCCACGTCCACTGGGCTCAGGCTGCGCTCACGGTACCGCCGGGCCAGTTCCACGGCAGGCAGTTGCCACAACATCTCAGTCATTGTTTGCACCTCACATGCGTCCGGGCAGCCAGGTCACCAGTTCAGGCAACAGCATGATCAGCAGCGTGAACGCGATCATGATCACCGCGTACGGCAGTGCCCCCCACATGGCGTCTTCGATGCCGCCCTTGTCGGGCCGGATGCCGTGCACCACGAACAGGTTCATGCCCACCGGCGGTGTGATCATGCCCAGCTCACACATCAGCACCACGAAGATGCCGAACCAGATCGGGTCCACGCCCAGCGCGGTGGCAATCGGGTAGGTGATCGGGATGGTGGCCACCTGCATCGACAGCACGTCCATGAACATGCCCAGGATCAGGTAGAACACGATCAACGCCAGCAGCAGTCCGGTGGCCGAGAGACCCAGCCCTGCAACCCATTTCGTCATCGACTCGGCCACACCGGTAAGGCTGATGGTGAGGTTGAGGATGAACGCCGCCGTGATGATCAGCAGGATCATGCCGCTGACGCGCGCGGTGGAGATGAAGCAGGTGCGCAGCACCTCCCACTGCAGACGCCCCGAGCGCCAGACGAAGAACAGTGCGGCCATCACACCCAGCGCCGCGCTTTCGGTGGCCGTGGCAATGCCGAAATACAGGCTGCCCATGACGATGCCGAACACCACCAGCGGAGGCACCAGATGCACCAGGCTGCGAATGCGCACGTCCAGCGGCACCTTTTCCTCGCGGATGGCCGTTCCGCTGGCCACGCTGCTCAGCCAGATGTAGAGCATGAAGCACGACGTGAGCAACAGGCCCGGAATGATGCCTGCGATGAACAGCTTGCCAATGGAGTTGTTGGTGAGCGACCCGTAGACGATCATGTTCACGCTGGGCGGAATGAGAATGCCCAGCGTGCCCCCTGCGGCCAGAGAGCCCAGCGAGGCACGCATGGGGTAGCCGCGCTTGACCAGCGAAGGCAACGCCACCGTGCCCACCGTGGCCGCCGTGGCCACGGACGAGCCTGACGTCGCCGCAAACAGCGCACAACTGCCGATGTTGGTGTGCAGCAGCCCGCCCGGCATGCGCCCCAGCCAGGCCGACAGCGCCAGGTACATGCGGTCGGCAATGCCCGAGCGCAGCAACAGCTCACCCAGCAGCACGAACAGCGGAATGGAGGTGAGCAGGTTTTCGTTCTGCACGCCCCACACCACTGGCGCAATGGAGTCCATGAAGGGCACACCATAGGCGGCGATGCCGCCGACGATCCCCACCGCTGCCATCGACACTGCAATCGGCATGCCCAGAAGCATCATCCCCAGCATGGCCAGAAAGGCCAGTCCGAACAAACCTACGTTCATGTCCGCACTCCTTCTTCTGCACTCTGGCGCAGGGCCAGGTCGTCCAGTTCTTCCTTGAGCTCTTCCTTGGCGCTCTTGGGGTGGAAGTCGTGGTTCAGCACGTCCACCTCACCCTTGAGCAGCAGCACCGTGGCGCGCACGGCCAAGCCCACCGCCACCAGGGCAAAGATGGCAAGCCCCGCGTACCACACGCCCTGGGGGTAGATGAGAGGCGTGGCCCAAGGCGTTTGCGCGGTGCTCTGGTAGGTCAATGTGTCGACGATGACCTTGTACGCCACCCAGCCGATGAACACGGCAAACACCGCCAGCGAGCTGATGGAAAACCAGTTCAGCAGCGACTGCATGCGCTTGGGAAACTTGTCGTGAAAGACATCCACCCGGATGTGGTTGCGCCCCAGTAGCGCCAAGCTGAATGCGATGGTCGAACCCACCGCCAGCGCGTAGCCGCCGAGTTCGTCCGCACCTTGGAGCGAGATGTTGAACATCTTGCGGGAAACGGTCTCCACCGTGACGATCACCGACAGCAGCAAAAAGATGCTGCCGAACAGCGTGCCCAGCACGTTTTCAATGTGTTCCTTCATGCCCTCACTCCTTTGTACCGAAGGAGCCGCCCCGCTCTTACCCGGGGCGGCCCGCGACGTGTTGACCATGGTCGCGGGGGCGCTGGTCATTTTTGCCCCAGTGCCGGCAGGACGGCGGAGGACCAGCGCTGCGAGCAGCCCGCATTGCTCTTGTCACACACCTCGGCCCAGGCAGGCAGCGAGACCTTGTTGACCGCGCTGCGCACCAGTTCAATGTCCGGCTGCGTTACCGCCACGTTGGTCAGCTTGAACTTCTTGCCGGTGGTGCAAGGGTCCTTGCCAACGTTGCAGTTCAGGGCGTCCTGGAACAGCTCCTCGGAATACGACCAGATCTCGCTGGTCAGGCTGTCAAAGGCTGCCTGCAGCTTGGTCTGCTGATCGGGCTTCAGGCGGTTCCACGCCTTGAGCGAAATGGCGTAGCCGTTGAGTGCCATCTGGAAGCCCAGCGGCAGCTGGTGCGTCGTCACCTCGGGCCAGCCCGCTGAGTTGGCGGAGCTTGGGCCGGTGATGGCGCAATCCACCACGCCCAGCGACAGCGACTGGTGCGTGTCGGCGAACGACACCGGTACCGGTGTGCCGCCCACCAGCTCGATGAACTTGGCCAGGTTCTGGTCGTACACGCGCACCTTCATGCCCTTGATGTCGGCCAGCTTGGCGATGGGCTTCTTGCAGAAGAGGATCTGCGGGCCGAAGGGCCACACCCCCAGCAACTTCACCTGGAACTGCTGCTGCAGCCGCTGGTCCACCGACGAGAACCAGGCCTTGGTCACCTTGCCTGCCGTGGCGTAGTCGGGGCTGGCGCCCACCAGGTCCAGGCCCAACAGCGTGGGCTCGTCGCGCGAGTTTTGCGACACCCGCAGCGAGACGATGTCGAACAGGCCCGACTTCATCACGCGCAGTTGCTCGGTGTCCTTGATGCCCAGGGTGTCGATGGGCTTGTAGTCCATGTCGATGGGCAGGCCCGTCTTGGCAGCGAACTGCTCGAAAAAGGGCTGCTCCTTCATCTTCTGGATGTTGCCCGTGGCCAGCGGCTGGCCGATGACCTTGAAGCTCAGGCGGTCCTGTGCATGGGCACTGGCAGCGCCCAGCAGCATCGCTGCCGCACCGGCGATGGACAGTAGCGAACGGGTCAGACGTCGGGTAGGTTTCATCGCAATACTCCTTCAGGTGGTGGGAAAGGGTTGAGGGGGAACAGAAAACGAACGGGTCAGTAGCCCAATGCGCGAGGCAGGGTGGTGACGATTTCGGGGAAGAACATGCACAGTGCGAGCACCGCGTACATCAGCGTGATGAAGGGCCACGCGTTGCGCACCAGGTCGCGCATGGACACCCGCGTTACCCCGCACACCACGAACAGCACCACACCCACGGGCGGGGTCAACATGCCGATCACCAGGTTCAGCACAAACAGGAAGCCGAAGTGCAGCGGGTCGATGCCGTACTGCAGCGCAATGGGGTGCAGCAGAGGCACCAGCATGATGTAAGCCGCGTTCGACTCCAGGAACATGCCCACCACGAACAGCAGCACGGCCACCAGCAGCAGGAACACCATCGGGTCGGACGTGAGCGACAGCAGCAACTCGGAGAGCTTTTGCGGCAGCAGGTCCACCGTCATCAGGTAGGTGATCACCGAAGCAAAGGCGATGAGCGCCCCCACCACCGCAGACGTGATGCCGGCGCGCACCACGATGCCGGGCAGGTCGCTGATCTGCAGGCGGCGCGTGATGAAGAAGCCGATGGCCAGTGCATAAACCACCGCGATCGCAGCGCCTTCGGTGGGCGTGAACGCACCGCCCACAATGCCCCCGATGACCAGCACCGGCATGGCCAGCACCAGCACCGAACGGCGCAATTCCGACAGCACGTAGGACAGGCGGAACGGCTCACCCGTGACGGCCCAGCCACGGCGCGTGGCGATCCAGGAGCACAGCGCCATGAAGCCGACCGTGATGATCAACCCCGGCACCACGCCAGCCATGAACATGCCCCCCACCGACACCGACGACCCGGCCATGAAGGCGTAGACGATCATGGCACCGCTGGGCGGGATGATGGGCCCCAGGTTGGCGGCGGCAGCCACGATGGCGGCAGCAAACCCCTTGTCGTAGATCTTGGAGAGCGACGGCACAAGGATCGACGACAGCGCACTGGCGTCGGACACCGCCGCGCCAGACACCGTGGCCAGGCCCGCGCCCGAGAGCATGGTCACGTGTGCCATGCCGCCCCGCACGCGCCCCACCATAGCGTTGGCCAGGCTGATGAGCCGCTCGACAATGCCCGCCTTGATCATCAACTCCCCGGCCAGCATGAAGAAGGGAATCGACATGAGCGGGAAGGAGTTGACCGCGTGCATCATGCGCTGCGGCACCATGGAAAAGTCCACACCCGCCACCCACAGCCCGCCCAGGGCAGCCACACCCATGGAGAAGGCAATGGGCAGGCCCAGGGTGGCCAGCAGCATGAACCCGATGACGATGGCGGCGCTCATTCGGCACCTCCCACCACCACATGGGGCGGACCTTCAATGGCGATGCGCACCAGGTGCAATGCCGACAGCAATGCCCCCACGCCCACCGGCACGATGAACCAGCCCACGCTCCAGTCGAGTGTGGACATCAGCTCGTCCCACTGCTCGCGCGCCACCCCGGCGGCGGCCCAGGCCACGGCGAACATCATCACGGCGCTAAGCAATGCAGCCACCCGCCTCAAGGCCTTTTGCACCAGCGGCGGCATGCGGTTGACGACGATGTCGATACCGATGTGCGCGCCCTGGCGCACGCCCAGCGGGATCGCCAGGAACATGCTCCAGACGAATGCCAGGCGCGAGACCTCGTCCGCCCAGTCGATCGACTGGTTGAAGCCATAGCGCAGAGACACCTGCGCCGACACCACGCCCACCATCACCGTCACTGACACGAGCAGCGCCAGCATCACGGCCCGGTCCAGCGCCAGCAGCACCCGCCCGGGCAGGTGTGCCGTGTCATACACGGCGGGCAGTATGGGAAGTTTCATGACAGCCTCCTGCATGACGCCCTCCTCAGCGCTTGGCCGCTTCGGCCAGCACACGGTCCACCAGCTCGGCGCCAGCACGCTTCTTCACCGAGTCGATGACACCGGCCGATGCCTTGCGCATCTCCTCCAGCGCGGCGGGGGTGATCTCGGTATAGGTCATCTTGGCCTTGAGGTCGGCCATCGACTTGGCCTCGGTGTCGGCCGCCAGCTTGCGCTGGTAGGCAATCGTCGCCGTCATGGCCTCGCGCACAGCCTTCTGGTGCTCGGGCTTGAGCTGCTCGAACGCGCGCTTGCTGGCCACCACGGCAATGAAGTCGAAGAAGTGGCCCGAGTTGCTCAGGTGCTTCTGCACTTCACCAAAGCGCGATGCCGAGATCACCGTGTACGGGTTCTCCTGGCCGTCCACCACGTGCTGCTCCAGTGCGGAATACAGCTCTTTCACGTCCATGGCCACCGGGTTGGCGCCCAGCGCGCGGAAGGTCGCCAGGTGCGTCTCGTTCGGCTGCAGGCGCACCTTCAGGCCCTTGAGGTCCGCCATCGTGCGGATCGGCCCCTTGCTGTTGGTGACGTGGCGCATGCCCAGCTCCATCCAACCCAGGCTGATGAAACCCTTGTCCTGCAGCTTCTTGTCGATGGCGTCACCCACCGGGCCATCAATGACGCGGAAGGCCGACTCGCGGTTGCTGAACACGAAGGGCAGGCTCACGGCTTCCAGCTCCGGCGCGATGCGCGAGAGGAAGGCCGCGCCCACCCAGGTCAGTGCCAGCGTGCCGGATCGCACGGCGTCGATGTTTTCCTTGGCGCCGCCCAGCTGCATGGCGGGGAACACGTCCACCTGCAGCTGGTTGTTGGTGAGGCGCGCCACCTCTTTCTTGAAGACCTGATCCACCGCCACGCTGCTGGGATGTTCGGTGGCAAAGTTGCCAGCAATCTGCAGCTTTTGCTGCGCATGGGCAGCCTGCAAGGGCAGCAGTGCTGCAGCCAGCAGAGACAGGGGGGCGATGACACGGGTCAGGCGTGTGGTTTTCATGGGGATTCCTTTCGGTGATGGGGTTGGTGTTTCAACGAGGCGCGCCGCGTTCCAGCAGCGTGGCCATGGCAGGGCTCAGGCCCTTGTTAGGTTTGATGGGAGGCGGCGCGAAGCTGCCGCGCGTGGCACGACCGGGCTGCAACGCCACCAGCGATTCGGCATGCCGCACGGCGCTGGACACGCCGTCCACCATGGGCACGGGCAAGCGCCCGCGCAGGCTGCGGGCCAGGCCTGCCAGCGGCGCGCCCGCCAGCACGATCACGTCGGCGCCGTCCTCGTCCACGCAACGCTCGGCCAGCGCCACCAGGCGCTCACCCTGGTTGCCCTGGACGTTGCCGATGTCAGCCAGCGGCTCGTCCAGCCCGCGAATGCTGGCCAGCCGACCTTCCAGGCCATAGGCCTGCACGGTTTCGCGGTACCAGGCACGGATGCGCTGTGAAATGGCCACGATGGAAAAGCGCTGCCCCAGCAGGCAGGCGCTGGCCAACGCCGCTTCGGTCAGGCCGGTCACCGGGCAAGGCAAGGCCTCGCGCAGGCCCGCCAGGCCCGGGTCACCAAAGGCGGCCACCACCACGGCGTCGTAGCGTGCATGGTGCTCGGCGGCCAGTTGCGCAGCGGCGTAGGCGCCTATCAGCGCCTCAAAGCGCGTCTCGATGTAAGCCACGCCGAATGGCGCAGTCAGCACATCCACCTCGGTGCCGGGCGCGGCGCTGCGTTGCGCCTCCGCGCGTATCAGGTCAGACACGCTGTCCGAGATATTGGGGTTGATGAGCAGCAGTTTCATGCCTGCCTCCTTTCACGGTTAGGCAGCAGAGAAGGCTGGGCGCAGGCCAGGAAGCGGCCTTGGCCCAGGCGGGGCAGAAAGTTCTTGCCGTCCCACACCACTTCGCCGCCCGCGATCGTCATGCCCGGCCAGGCGCGCAGCGTCATACCCTCATAAGGCGTGTAGTCCACGTTGTGGTGCAGCTGCGAGTTGCGCAGCACGAATTCGCGCTCGTCCCAGATCACCAGGTCGGCGTCGGAACCGATGGCGATGGCGCCCTTGCGTGGGTGCAGCCCATAGGCCTTGGCGGGGTTGGTGGACGTGAGTGCCACGAACTGCTCCAGCGTGATGCGCCCACCCAGCACGCCTTCGGAATAGAGCAGCGCCATGCGCGTCTCGATGCCGGGGATGCCGTTGGGGATGTGACGGAACGCCACCTCTTCGCCGCCGGGCTTCTTGCCCTCGGGCGCGTCGAAACGGAAGGGGGCGTGGTCTGACGAAAACACGGTGAACAGTCCGTCGGCCAGGCCGTCCCAGATCACCTCCTGGTTGGCCTTGTCGCGCGGCGGCGGGCTGCACACGCAGCGGGCACCGTGGTAGCTGTCGTCAACACCCAGGTCGGCAGCGGTGAGAAAGAGGTACTGCGGGCAGGTTTCGGCAAACACCTTCAGGCCGTGGCCGCGTGCCCAGCGGATCTGCTCCACCGCTTCGCGCCCAGACACGTGCACGATCAGGATGGGCACCTCCACCAACTCAGACAGGGCAATGGCGCGGTGCGTGGCCTCGCGCTCCACCAGCATGGGGCGGGAATGCGCATGGAAACGCGGCGCCGTGCGGCCAGCGGCTTCCAGGCGGCGCGTGAGCCACTCGATGCAGTCAGCGTTTTCGGCATGGATCATTGCCATGGCACCGCGCTCGCGGGCCACCTGCAACACGTCCAGGATCTGACCGTCGTCGAGCTTCAGGTCGTCGTAGGTCATGTAGATCTTGAAGGAGGTGTAGCCCTCGCCGATGAGGCCGGGCAACTCCTCGCCCAGCACCTGCGGCGTGGGGTCGCTCACGATCAGGTGGAAGGCGTAGTCCACGTGAGCCCGGCCATTGGCCCGCTGGTGGTAGTCCTCCACCGCGGCGCGCAGGGACTGCCCCTTTTCCTGCGCAGCGAACGGAATGACGGTGGTGGTGCCGCCGCACGCGGCAGCGCGGGTGCCGCTTTCAAAGTCGTCGGCCATGCGCACCGGTGGCGCCATCGGCTGGTCCAGGTGGCAGTGGGCATCCACACCGCCCGGGGTCACCACGCGGCCGGCCGCATCTATCTCCCGCGTGCCGGCTGGCAGACCCGTGCCGATCTGCACGATGCGCCCCGCCCGAATGCCTATGTCGGCCTCGTAGCAGTCACTGGCGGTGGCCACCTGCGCATTGCGCACCACCAGGTCAAAAAGCTCAGCCATGGTGCACTCCTGCACCAACATGCCTTACTCGCACCACAGAAGTGTCAACAATTTCGTCAACAAACAGAATGCCAGAACACATAGATATCTTCCTTTTTCCTTTGCGTCGCAATTCCTGTGCCAGTTTCAACAACACTGTCAACAACATGACAAGTAACGCAATGGTCTTACTTTTGACTTTTGTTGACACTGGTGTTTACACTAATGCCGACTAAATTTTCTTTCGGCATGATTTCTCCATCCCGGCGAAAACCGGCACATCTCTCAACAGGAGTTCTGATGGCCTCTCCCATCCGTCTGGGTGTCCTCACCCCGTCTTCAAACACCGCACTGGAGCCGTTGACCAGCGCCATCGTTGGCCAGATACCCGGCGCTTCGGCGCACTTCTCGCGCTTTCGCGTGACCGAGATTTCCCTGCAGCCGCAGGCACTTGGGCAGTTCGACGACAGCAAGATCCTGGCGGCGGCAGAACTGCTGGCCGACGCCAAGGTGGACGTGATCGGCTGGAGCGGCACCGCCGCAGGCTGGATGGGCTTTGATGCCGACCAGCGGCTGGTCGAGCGCATTCGCGAGCGCACGGGCATCAAGGCCACCACAGCGGTGCTGGCGCTCAACGAACTGCTGGCGCTCAAGGGCATAGACACCCTGGCGCTGGTTACGCCCTACACGGCAGACGTTCAACAAAAAATTGTCGACAACTACCGCAACATTGGCGTTGAAGTCGTCGCAGAAAAACACCTGGGCATCTGCGTCAATCACGACTTCGCGCTGGTGGAGCCAGACGAACTGCGCGGGTTGATGGACGAGGTGGCCAGCGCAAGGCCGGGCGCCATCACCACGTTCTGCACCAACCTGCGCGCAGCGGCACTGGCCGCCAAGGTGGAGCAGGACCACGGCATTCCGCTGCTCGACACCGTCAGCACCACGGTGTGGGGCATGCTGCGGGCGGCGGGCGCCGACCCTTCAGTGGTGCAAGGATGGGGAGAACTCTATGCCTGGCGTTGAACCTCGCCGCAGCCGGGCTGCGCGCGCCGATAGAATGGGTTGCCACTGCGACACGCCGCACGCCGAAGGCACGGCGGCCGCAGACCCGGGTCATACCCTGTCACACCTCAACCTGAGCACCATGCCGCGCAGCGCCAGAACCCTGCTCCCCGCCGCCCGCCTTGAACGCGAGAAGGCCAACGACGAAATCTACGAAAAGATCTACGTCGCCATCCTGGAGCACCGCCTGCACCCCGGCACCAAGCTTGGCGAGGACCGGCTGGCCAACATCTTCAACGTGAGCCGTGCCCGCATTCGCGAGGTGCTGGCCCGCCTGGCGCACGAGCAGATCGTCGACCTCTACCCGCAGCGCGGCGCCTTCGTGGCCAAGCCCACCCCCGAACAGGCCATGGACGTGTTCGAGGCGCGGCGCCTGATCGAGCCCGCCGTGATGCGCCGCCTGGTCAACACGCTCACACCCGACAAGATCGCTCGCCTGCGCCAGCACCAGGAACTGGAGATGGACGCCCGCCGCCGCGACGACCGGCGCGCAGTGGTCCGGCTGTCTGGCGAATTCCACCAGCTGCTGGCGGAACTGGCAGGCAACACAGCCCTGTCGCGCACGCTGCGCGAACTGTCCACGCTCACCTGCCTGATCATCTTCCTCTACGACGCGCCGACGGCCATCAGCTGCCGCGCGGATGAGCACTCCGAGATCATCGACGCCATCGCCAAGCGCGACGTCAGCCGCGCCGAGAAGCTCATGCTCGACCACCTCGACCACATCGAAAGCAGCCTGGCACTGGACAGCTCTGCGGCCGAGGTGGACCTAGAGGCCGTCTTCCGGGACTGACCCTCCCGCACCCCAAAACCGTTGCTTGGCCCCGCCGGGGCCGGACGCGTCCCTGCGCGGGCGTGCGTGCGCCTGCGCCTTTTTGCCAGCCATACAAGGAGACAAACCATGCCCAATCTCAACTTCCACCCCGCGGGCCGCCACTTCCTGCAGATTCCCGGCCCCAGCCCCGTGCCCGACCGCCTGCTGCGCGCCATGAGCTACCCCACCATCGACCACCGGGGCCCGGAGTTCGGCGTGCTGGGGCTGCAAGTGCTTGCAGGCCTGCAGAAGATCTTCCAGACACGCCACCCCGTGGTGGTGTACCCGGCGTCAGGCACAGGCGCTTGGGAAGCGGCGCTCACCAACACCATGAGCCCCGGCGACACCGTGCTGATGTACGAGACCGGCCACTTCGCCACCCTGTGGCAGAAGATGGCGCTGCGGCTTGGCCTGGCACCCGAATTCCTGGCCATGCCGGGCACCTGCCCGCGCACCGGCCTGCCCAACAGCTGGCGCCATGGCGTGCAGGCTGATCTCATCGAGAAACGCCTGCGCCAGGACGACAACCACCAGATCAAGGCGGTGTGCGTGGTGCACAACGAAACCTCCACCGGCGTCACCAGCGACATCGCCGCCGTGCGGCGCGCCATCGACGCCGCCGGGCACCCCGCGCTGCTGATGGTGGACACCATTTCGGGCCTGGCCGCCGCCGACTACCGGCACGACGAATGGGGCGTTGACGTGACCGTGAGCGGCTCGCAAAAAGGCCTGATGCTGCCCCCGGGCATCAGCTTCAACGCCTTGTCGCCCAAGGCCCTGGAAGCGTCGCGTCACGCCCGGCTGCCTCGCGCCTTCTGGGCCTGGGATGAGATCGTCGAGATGAACAAGACGGGCTACTGGCCCTACACCCCCAACACCAACCTGCTCTACGCCCTGAGCGAGGCGATCGACATGATCCTGGACGAAGGGCTGCCCCAGCTTTTTGCGCGCCACCAGCGGCTGGGGCAGGCCTGCCGCCTTGCGGTGCAGGCCTGGGGGCTGGACGTGCAGTGTGCGGACCCGCGCGTCAGCTCGCCCGTGCTCACCGGGGTGGTCACCCCGCAGGGCCACGACGCCGATGCCGTGCGGCGCCTCATCTACGAGCACTTCAACATGTCGCTGGGCACCGGGCTGGGCAAGCTCAAGGGGCGCATGTTCCGCATTGGCCACCTGGGCGAGTGCAACGACCTGGCTCTGTTGGCGGCCCTCAACGGCTGCGAGATGGGTCTGCGCCTGGCCGGTGTGCCTCTGCAGGGCAGCGGCGTGCTGGCCGCACAAGAGCACCTGCGCGACACATCGCAGACCCAGGCGCGCTACCCGCAGGCCGGAGCCTGACGCTACCATCGGGGCCATGCAAGCACTCCAAGGACTCAAGGTACTGGAACTGGGCCAGCTCATCGCCGGCCCCTTCGCGGCCAAGACGCTCGCCGACTTCGGCGCCGACGTCATCAAGATCGAACCGCCCAACGGCGGCGACCCGCTGCGCAAGTGGCGGTTGCTGCGCGAGGGCACCTCGGTCTGGTGGGAGGTGCAGTCGCGCAACAAGCGTTCGGTCTGCCTGGACCTGCGCACCCCCGAAGGGCAGGATGTGGTGCGCCGCCTGGCCGCCGAGGCCGACGTGCTGATCGAGAACTTCAAGCCCGGCACCCTGGAAGGCTGGGGCCTGGGCTGGGAAGACCTGCACGCGCTCAACCCCCGGCTGGTCATGCTGCGCCTGTCGGGCTACGGCCAGACCGGCCCCTACGCCCACAAGCCCGGCTTCGGCATCCTGGGTGAAGCCATGGGCGGGCTGCGCCACCTCACCGGCGAGCCGGGGCGCGTGCCGGTGCGCACGGGCGTGTCGATTGGCGACTCCATCGCCGCGCTGCACGGGGTGCTGGGCGTGATGTTCGCGCTGTACCACCGCGACGCGCGTGGCGGCCAGGGCCAGATGATCGACGTGGCCCTGTACGAGAGCGTGTTCAACCTGATGGAAAGCCTGCTGCCCGAGTACGACGCCTTCGGCGTGGTGCGCGAACGCGCAGGCAGCGCTCTGCCTGGCATTGCGCCGTCCAACGCCTACCGCTGTGCGGACGGCGGCTACGTGCTCATCGGCGGCAATGGCGACAGCATCTACAAGCGGCTCATGCACGCCATTGGCCGCGACGACCTGGGCCAAGACCCCGACCTGGCGCAGAACGATGGCCGGGCCCGCCGCAGCACGGAACTGGACGCCGCCATTGAAGCCTGGACCAGCCAGCGCAGCATTGACGAAGTGATTGCCGTGCTGGACGCCGCCGAGGTGCCGGTGGGCAAGATCTACACCGCTGCCGACATTGCCAGCGACCCGCAATACCAGGCACGCGACATGGTGCTGCAGGTGCAGGACAGCCACGGCCAGCCGCTCAAGGTGCCGGGCATTGTTCCCAAGCTCAGTGCCACGCCTGGGGCCATCCACCACCCTGCTCCCCACTTGGGCCAGCACACGGCCGACGTACTTGCCGGTGCTGGCTGGCCGGCACGCCACAGCCTGTCAAGCAAGAAGGCATAAATCACATACCTCCCCTAAACAGGGGATGGGCAAAGCGCACAGCGTCTGTCAGACTCGCCCCCAGAAACAACACAGTCTGGGAGAGGTTCCACACCATGCGCCTTGTCGGCATGCTCGATTCGCCATACGTTCGCCGCGTTGCGGTGTCGCTGCAGCTGCTTGGCCTGCGTTTCGAGCACGAGCCGCTCTCGGTGTTTCGCACCACCAAGGAATTCCAGCAGATCAACCCCGTGGTGAAGGCGCCCACGCTGGTGTGCGACGACGGCTCCACACTGATGGATTCGACGCTGATACTGGAATACGCCGAGGCTTTGGCCTGGCCGCATACCTTGGTGCCCCACGGCCTGCCCGGCCTGCAGCGCGACCTGCGCCTGACAGGCCTTGCGCTGGCGGCATGCGAAAAGAGCGTTCAGATCGTCTACGAGCGCAGCTTGCGGCCTGCCGAAAAGCGGCACGAACCCTGGTTGAACCGTGTTTCAGCCCAGTTGCTCGCCGCCTACGACACGCTGGAAAACGAACTCGTCCGCGCGCCCCTGCCCTTGCCCGAAAACGCCATGCAGCGCGCAGGCGTGGCCGTGGCCACCTCGTGGCATTTCGCGCAGCAGGTGATTGCCGACATGGTGCCTGCCTCCCGTTACCCCTTCCTTGTGGAATACTCGGCACAAGCCGAAAGGCTGCCCGCCTTTCTAGCCGCGCCGCATGGCGACGGCACTTACCGCCCCGCCGAGCCCCATGGAAGATCCAACGTCCCGCCGCCTCACCGATCTGGAGATCAAAACCAGCTTCCAGGAGGACTTGCTGGAGCAGCTCAACCAAGTGGTCTACCAGCAACAGTTGAAGATTGACCAGTTGGCAGAGGAACTGACTCGGCTGCGCCTGCAGATGCAAGACAACGCTTCGACGCCAGCCTTCCGCAGCCTGAGAGACGAGCTGCCCCCGCACTACTGAGGCACAACAAACGTCACAAATGTGGCGCCAAGCGGCGGTTTTTCCGGGTTTCGGGCTCGTTGTGCGCCGTTAGATTGGAGGCTCGCGTCTTTCCATCCGGCAAACACAGGAGCCGCCCATGAGAATTCCGTCCACTTCATCCGTCGCGTTCCAGCGCGAGACGCCCAAGGCAACAGGGCAAAACCGTGCCGAGCGCAACGAAGC
>CAMLOF010000035.1 GCA_946481585.1 uncultured Macromonas sp.
TGCCTTCCGCCGTGGGTTACCAGCCTACGCTGGCTGAGGAAATGGGCCGTCTGCAAGAGCGCATCACCTCCACCAAGGTGGGCTCGATCACTTCCATCCAGGCCGTGTACGTGCCTGCTGACGACTTGACCGACCCGTCGCCTGCCACCACCTTCGCCCACCTGGACTCCACCGTGGTGCTGTCCCGTGACATCGCTGCGCTGGGTATCTACCCCGCCGTGGACCCGCTGGACTCCACCAGCCGCCAGCTGGACCCGCTGGTCGTGGGCCAGGACCACTACGAAACCGCCCGTGCCGTGCAGGGTACCCTGCAGCGTTACAAGGAACTGCGCGACATCATCGCCATTCTGGGTATGGACGAACTGGCACCTGAGGACAAGCTGGCCGTGGCCCGCGCCCGTAAGATTCAGCGTTTCCTGTCCCAGCCCTTCCACGTGGCCGAAGTGTTCACGGGTGCGCCTGGCAAGTACGTGCCGCTGGCTGAGACGATCCGTGGCTTCAAGATGATCGTGGCCGGTGAGTGCGATCACCTGCCCGAGCAGGCCTTCTACATGGTCGGTACCATCGACGAAGCCTTCGAGAAGGCGAAGAAGCTGGCCTGATGAGTGTGGCCGGTGCCAGGCACCGGCCAACCCGTTGTGCCGACTTTTTGCCAAATTTGACGAGGAAAAGCAATGAGCACCATTCAAGTCGAGGTGGTGAGCGCGGAAGAGTCGATCTTCAGCGGTCCGGCCAAGTTCGTGGCGCTGCCCGGTGAAGCCGGCGAGCTGGGCATCCTGCCCGGCCACGTGCCGCTGATCACCCGCATCAAGCCCGGCGCGGTGCGCATCGAGAAGGCTGATGGCGGCGAAGAATTCGTCTTCGTGGCCGGTGGCATTCTGGAAGTGCAGCCCAAGGTCATCACCGTGTTGAGCGACACGGCCATCCGTGGCAAGGACCTGGACGAAGCCAAGGCCAACGACGCCCGCAAGGCCGCCGAGGAAGCCCTGAAGAACGCCAAGAGCGACGTGGACCTGGCCAAGGCCCAGTCCGAGCTGGCCGTCATGGCCGCACAGATCGCCGCTCTGCGCAAGTTCCGCCAGAAGAAGTGATGCGGGCCCCACTTGGGGTCAGTTTCGCAGAGAACCGCCTCCGGGCGGTTTTTTGTTTTCTGCTTACCGGTGTGATGGCGGGCACGGCACAATCGTGCAATGCGAAGACGACTCCCTCCCAATACCAGTGTGGACGATTTGGAACAGACCTTTTACGAGGCCTTGCAAAGAGCAGATCTGGAAGCGCTCATGGCATGTTGGGCCGATGAGGACGAGCCTGTGTGTGTGCACCCAGGCGGGCCAAGGTTGGTGGGTGCAATGGCCATCAGAGAGTCTTTCTCTCGTCTGTTCGAGGCAGGGGCTGTGCGTGCGGTGCCTACCCATGTGAGGCAGACGATGGTCGGTCAATGCTGCGTGCATAGCCTGGTGGAGCGTGTGGAAGTGCCAGCGCACGATGGCGTGACCCACGCTTACGTGACGGCAACCAACGTCTACGTGAAAACGGCGCAAGGCTGGCGATTGCTGGTTCACCATGCGAGTCCGGGTACGCTGAGCGCTCCGCTCGATCAATCCGCTGCCGCAGCTACCCTGCATTGATATGAGCCGGGATTTCAGCATTGACCAAAAGGCTCCTTGGTGGTTGCCTGATGGCAACACGCAAACCATCTGGCCAGCGTTGTTTGGGCAGCGTTTTCGCCTGGGTACGCCCCAGTACCGACGGGATCGATGGACTTCACCCGATGGCGACTTCATTGATATTGACCACCTGATCACAGAGAAAAACAATATCGATGCCCCACGTCTGGTGCTTTTTCATGGCCTGGAAGGAAGTTCCGGTAGCCACTACGCGCAAGCCTTTGCTGATGAAGCGGCACGTTTAGGTTGGGCGTTTTGCGTACCGCATTTCCGGGGGTGTTCTGGAGACATGAACACAGCCCCTCGGGCCTACCATTCAGGTGATCACGAAGAAATACACTGGTTGCTGACCCGGCTGCGCGAGCAGGACCCCGCACGCCCGATTCTGGCGGTGGGCGTATCGCTGGGTGGTAACGCGTTGTTGCGTTGGGCGCAGGAGTGGGGTGCCATGGCCAGCCAATGGGTCAACGCAGTGGCAGCGGTCTCCGCGCCCGTGGACCTCATGGCGGCGGGCAATGCCATTGACAGTGGTTTCAACAGGCATGTGTATGCAAGGATGTTCTTGCGTACGATGGTGCGTAAGGCCGAGGCCAAATGGCGGCAGTTCCCGGGCCTGTTCGACCTTGACGGGGTGCGCAAGGCGAGGACATTGCGCGAATTCGATGATCTGTTCACCGCGCCGTTGCACGGTTTCAAAGGTGTGGAAGATTATTGGACCAGGGCGGCAGCGAAACCCCGGCTGGCCGATATCGCCTTGCCGACGCTGTTGCTGAACGCACGAAACGATCCATTTGTGCCTGGACGGAGCCTTCCCGAGCAAACCGAAGTGGGACGGTGGGTTACATTGGTACAGCCCGAACATGGCGGGCACGTGGGTTTTCCTCAGGCGGTTGCAGGAGCACCGTGGCAAGTGCATGTGCTGGGAATGCCGAAATGGGTCGTCAACTGGCTGGCGTCGTCCGCCGGTTTGAGGCAGGGGCTTGGCGGGTCTGTGTCGGAAGCCGGGGCAAAGCTGCTGCAACCAGCCGGGCTCTGTCAACAGAACCAGGGGAGTTGAGCGATGGATGACATCGTCAAGGCCGCCATGGCCAAGTGGCCCAACGTGCCCGACTGCTATGGATGGCTTGGCCTGGATGCCCGTGGCCAGTGGTGGATGCGCGATGACAATGCTCAGCGTTCCGGGCCGTTCGCTGGCGTGGGCGCAAACACCGTCAGCAAGGGTTCATTGCTCAAGCATGACAAGCTAATCGAGTTCATCAACCGTAACTACGGGGCAGACGAGCACGGCCGATGGTTCTTCCAGAATGGCCCGCAACGCGTGTTTGTGGAGCTGGAGGTTGCTCCATGGGTATGGCGCGTGCAGGCGGACTTTGTGCTGCAAGCCCATACTGGCCGCACAACGGAAGTTCAATCGCTGTACCTTGACGAGCACGGGCGCCTATTTGCTCTGACTGAGCTGGGCCTTGGGCTGATTCATAGCCAAGATATGCACTTGGCTGCAGAGGCGGTGGAGTCTGGTGTATGGATCCCGTCGGAATCCACCTACGCCGAGTTGTTGGGCCGACAAGGTTGCGTTTTGAGTCCTTTGGCAAAGGCCCAGGCATGAAAAAGCCGGCTCTGGGCCGGCTTTCTCAGTAAGTGGTTTGTCGCCTTACTTGGCAGCTTCAGCGGCAGCTGCAGGAGCTTGAGGCTCGGAAAGGGAGCCGCCAGCCTTGTTGGCCATGTAGACCACTGCGCGGCCAATTTCCAGATCTTCAAAGGCGCCGCCGCCTTGCGCACCCATGGCGCCCTTGCCCTTGAGTGCAGAGGTCAACAGCGCGTCGTAGCCCTGGCCAATGCGGGCAGCCCAAGCGCCAGCGTCGCCAAACTTGGGCGCACCCACCATACCGGTGGCGTGGCAAGCCGCGCACTGGGCGGTGTAAACAGCCTCGCCCGACTGGAGGGGGCGATTGGCGTCACGCAGTTCGACCGAGCCAACGCGTTGAATGCGCTTGGCGGTAGCGAGTTCTTGATCGACCGCGCCTGCCGCAGGTTTTTCTGCCTTGGTCACGTAGTACACGAGTCCGATGATGAGGAACACCGGCAGGATGAACGCAAACATCGATGTCCAGAACAGCTGTTTCGGCGTTTTGATGGGGCCGGTGTGGTTGTCGCTCATGTTTTCCTCAGTAGGGCAGGCTGCGAAGGTCTGGCGCAGTATCGGCCAGACTGAAGACAGTCGGAAATTATAGCCAACGGCCCAATGGCTGCCTGTGTTGATCAGGCCAAGGTGCCCGCAGCGCTGTCACGGCTGATAGAATCGAGCGGTTCTGTGTGCAGGCAATGCGGCTGTAGCTCAGTGGATAGAGTATCGGCCTCCGAAGCCGAGGGTCGTGGGTTCGATCCCCGCCAGCCGCGCCAAATCAGACCAAAAGTGGGCACCTTCTGCAAGGTGCCCTTTTTGTTTATTCCGTCAGAAACTGTGGTGGCTCAGTCGCAGCCACTGCATGCGGCCAAGGCCCGCACCGTCTGCTCCCTGGCTTCCTCCACCAGGTAATCCAAGAAAGCTCGCGTGCGCTGAGGAATGAACTTGCGGCTGGGCAGTGCCGCATACATGGCAAGACGGCCAGTGATCCACAACGGCAGCACACGGACCAGGTCTCCGCGTGTCAGGTAAGGTGCCACCATGTCAACAGACACTGATGTGATGCCCGCGCCGTCAAGCGTTGCGCGCAGAAGCGTGTCTGTGTGATTGGCCAGCAATACAGGCTGTATGGGTACTTCGACCACGTTGTCTTTGTCCTGCGCCTGCCACATGCGCCAAACACGTGCCTGCCCGTCTGGCTTCTTCAGCCTCAGGCATTCATGTTCTGCAAGATCTTGTGGCGAGGCGGGATGCCCACGCCTTGCCAAATACGCGGGAGCAGCCACCAGAATGGCGTCGGACTCCACAATCTTGCGCGCCACCACGTCTGCGTCGAAGGTGTCGTCCGCTCCCATGAGGGTGATGTCGTAATCCTCAAAGGGCGGCTCTTTGACGGACTCGACCTGAATATCGAAGACGATCTTGGGATATTGCCGACGAAACTCCGCGAGGAGCGGGGCGATCACATAACTGGCCAGAACTGGGGGGGCGTGCAGTCTCAGCAGTCCGGACAGTTCTGTGGTGTGGGCTGTTGCGACGGCGTGCGCTTCATCAATGTCTTGCAAGATGTTGCGCACGCGATTCAAGTAGATCTGGCCAGCTTCTGTCAGGGACAGGCGTCGGGTGGTGCGTTGCAGCAGGCGTGTGCCCAGGTGTTCTTCCAGGTCTGCAACCAGCCGGGTGACAACCGGGGCTGACATGTCAAGGGCGCGGGCCGCCGCAGCGAAGCCCCCTTCGTCAACCACACGCTCAAATACGCGCATAGAAAGTAATCGGTCCATGGTGCCTGTATGAGTGGTCTTGCCCGGTTTTATTGTTTCTATTTTAGAAATACGTCATGGATATTGTGGTTGTTTATCTTTCAAAAGAGAAACTTTAAAGTTCATACCAAGACATGAATTCGGCCGATGTGGCCGCTCTACACGAAAGGTCTCCATCATGAACATTCTGCAAATCAACGCCAGTCCTCGTCGCGAGGGTGCGAACTCGTCGAAGCTTGCCAACACCGTGGTGGAGCGCCTGCTTGCGGCCAACGCCGGATCAAGCGTCACGTTGCGTGATCTGGGCGAAAACCCTGTGACCGTGCTGGACGAGGCTGCGCTGGGTGCGTTGTTTACGCCCGCGGAGCAGCGCAGCGCAGAGCAGGCTGCCGTGGTGGCCGAGTACGACGCGCTGATTGCCGAAGTCCTGGCGCATGACGCGATTGTGCTGGGGGTGCCGATGTACAACTTCGGGGTGCCGGTGCAACTCAAGGCTTGGATTGATGCCATCGCCCGTGCAGGCGTGACATTCCGTTATACCCAGAACGGGCCTGAGGGCTTGGTCAAAGGCAAGACGGTTTACCTGGCGCTGGCGCGAGGCGGCCTGTACCGCGACACGTCCAATGACGTTCAGGTGCCTTACCTGAAGCAGGTGTTGGGCTTCCTGGGCTTGACCGATGTGCGCCTTGTCTACGCCGAAGGCCTGAACATGGGGCCGGAGGCGGCTGCCAAGGGCTTTGCCCAGGCCGAGGCCGACATAGCCGCTGCCTTGCAGGCTTGAACTACCGTATCCATGGCTCCAGCCAGCCCCAGGGGCTGCGGCTGAGGGCCATGGAGACCATGGTGGCGGCACAGCCAAGCGCAGCTACGAAGCAGACTTGCCTTTGCCAGGGCCTTGAGGCGCGCCCCAGTGCCAGCGCGCCCAGCACAATGTAAACAGGTAATAGCAAAAGCTTGGCCCCAAGCCATGGTTCTTGCAATGGGTTGTGGGCCATCAAAACCCACAGGCTGGCCCCAGCCAGAAGAAGCAGCGTATCGATGGTGACGCTGGTCTTGCGCCAGTTCCGCTGCTTTGGCCAGGATTGATTCAACAGCACACCGACGCCCCGCGCCGTGAAGAGCAGCACGCTGGCAGTGACCGCCAAGCGGTGCGTGTGCAGAAGCGTGCCGTAGAGCCACGGGTATGCCTCGAGCAGCCCCATCAGAATGACGACCCCGGGGTTTTCAGGAAGGCCAGTTCCTCTGCCGTGGAGCTGCGCCCCAGCACGGCGTTGCGGTGAGGGTAGCGCCCGAACCGGTCGATGATGGCCTTGTGACGAATTTCCGCAGCGAGGTTGGGTTCCAGGCCTGGTTCGCTGAAAAGTCGCATGGCGACTTCATGCATGGCGCTTGACTCGCTGTGCATGTACGGCAGGTACATGAAGGCGCGCTGTACCGGCGGCAGCTTGGTTGGGAAGCCCGCTGCAACAGCGGCTTGTGCCAACGTGAGCGCAAGAGCGTCGTTGGCAAAGGCGCTGGGTGTGCCTCTGTGAATGTTCCGCGAAAACTGGTCCAGAACGATGATTTCAGCCAAGGCGCCATGGGCGCTGGTTCGCCAATGAACCAGTCCCCCTTCGCTGGCCACAGTCAGCAACTCACCAAAACGCTCAGCGACCAAGCCGTCAAACGCTGCATCAGACCTCCACCAAAGCTTGGGGTCTACTTCCTCGAACCAGAAGGTGATGACTTTGTCGGCGTCCATATGCTTGCAAACCGTCGGCTGATGGGGGCTAGCGTATCACCGCATGGCCCAAAAACGCGGTTAAGGCATTTGCTGAAGGGGGGTACTGTGCAGAAGGCTTGACCTTGACGCAGCAAGGGCGGGGTAGCCTCGTTATAGTTCTGGCGTGCGTTTTTCAAGGTCCCGCTCACCGCTAGCAGCCGGTCTGTCGAGCTGGCTTCAGGCATTTCTGCCGTCGGCCACCGGCCCCGACTGGCGTGAGCGCCTGCGTGTGGTGGCCGGCGCCGGGTTGGGCGTCCTGTTTGCGGGTTGGAGCAGCCACCTTCTGGCAGGAGATGCATGGCCCTGGCTGGTGGCGCCCCTGGGTGCATCGGCCGTGTTGGTGTTTGGTGTGCCGGCCAGCCCGCTGGCGCAGCCATGGGCCGTCCTGGCGGGCAACACGCTGTCGGCGCTGGCTGGTGTGGCATGTGTGCTGACATTGGGCTCGTCTGAGTGGACTGCAGCCTTGGCGGTCGCGCTGGCCATCGGCCTCATGTTCACGTTGCGCTGTCTGCACCCGCCGGGTGGAGCGTCTGCTCTGCTGGTAACGCTGGCGGGCATTTCAGATCCCATGTTTGCCGTGCGCCCTGTGCTGCTGAACTCGCTGTTGCTGGTGTTGGTGGGGGTGGTGTACAACTCGTCCACCAGGCGTGCCTACCCACACCCGCAGCTGCCTGCTCCCGCCAAGCCTGTCACTGCGAGCGACGAAGAGTCGCGTGCCTTGGACGCAGACCTGGACGCGGTGCTCGCGCGTTACAACCAGGTGGTTGACATCAGCCGGGACGACCTCAAGTCGTTGCTGCATGACACGCAGTTGCGTTCCTACCAGCGCAAGCTGAACCAGGTGCGTTGCGCCGACATCATGTCTCGCGACCCTGTGACGGTTACCCGCAGAACCCCGCTCAAGAACGCCTGGGCCATGCTGCGTGAACATGGCATCAAGGCCTTGCCGGTGGTTGACCTCAATGGGGGCATTGTCGGCATCGTCACCCGAGCCGATTTGATGCGCGCTGCGGAGCTGGATGGCAGCGAGCCCGCTGACGTCAGAGGCCGCAAGCTTGCGGGCTGGAGCGAGGGTGTGCCTGACACCGTGGGTGACATCATGACCCGACGCGTCCGTGTGGTCGGTATGTCACGTCATCTGGCCGAGTTGATGCCGCTGTTCGGCAGCACAGGGCACCACCACATACCGGTTGTGGATGAGAAAGACAGGCTCGTCGGCATCATCACGCAGTCAGACGTGGTCGCGGCGCTTGCCCGCATAGGGCCGGATCACGCTGCGTAACCCGCAGGCAGGGCGGGTGCCTGCAGGCGGCGGTTTTCGCCGCCCTTGACGTTGCCGAACCTGGCGGAGTTTGATTCCCAATCTTTTTGCGCCTGAGCGATATGGCTTTTGCTGGGGCCCACGAAGTTCCACCACATGGTCATGGGGGAGGCGAATGGCTCACCACCCACCAGAAGTACCCGTGCGCCTGCGCTCAGTTGCAACTCCACCCCATCAGCGCCCTGCGCCAGGTAGGCGAAGTCGTTGCCATCAAACCCCATTCCGTTGATGCTGGCCTGGCCAGACAAGACGAGCAAACCGTGCTCAAACTGCCGTTGCAGGGGCAAGGACAGACTCGCGGCGTTCGCAGCAAAGACATCCAGCCCGACGAGGGGCGAAAAAACCCGGGTCGGCGCTGCGCGGTTTTGCCATTGCCCGGCAAGCAAGGTGTACTCAACGCCGTCTGCCTGCCAGTTGGGCAAATCGGGGTAGTGCTCAAAAGCAGGAGGCATCTCCGCGCACTCTGGAGGAAGCGCAATCCACAGCTGGGCTGCATGCAGTATGGCTTCTCCTGGCACGGAGTCTTCGGTATGGGAAATGCCCCGCCCAGCTGTCATCAGGTTCACCTGCCCTGGGCGGATGACCTGTTCGCTTCCCAGGCTGTCACGGTGCAGTATTTGCCCCGAGATCATCCACGTGAAGGTTTGCAGACAGGTGTGCGGGTGGGCGCCAACGTGCATGCCATCGGTGTTTTGCATCTCGGCTGGCCCTATGTGGTCCAGAAAGCACCACGCCCCCACCATGCGGCATTCGCGGGTCGGCAGCGCTCGCTTGATGCTGAAACCCTCACCAAGTTCGGTGTGCCGTACCGGAATTCGTTGAATGGGCGAGGGGGCGGGCATTTCCATGTGGTGTCCTCTTGAGAGCGCATCATCTTCGCACACAGGGCGCGCGCATGGAATGCCCGCTCACCAGGTCAGTTGACGCGCGGATACTGGTTCGGATACAGCTCGTTGAGCTTCTGACCGCGGTCACCGCCAGCCACGATGTCGCCAGTGCGAATGGCATCGGCCAGTTCGGCTTTGACCTGATCACGCGTCTTGCTGGCCACGCTGGTCTGGGTGGGGTAGCGGCCCGGGTAGATTTCGTTGAGCTTTTGGCCCTGTTCGTTGCCGACGATGTTGCCGGTGCGCACGGCCTCAGCCAGCTCAGCTTTGACCTGTTCGCGGGTCTTGCCTGCAGTTGCGGCTTGAGCGGGGTAACGGCCAGGGTAGATCTCGTTGAGCTTCTGACCTTGTTCGTTGCCGATGATGTTGCCAGTGCGAACGGCCTCGGCCAGTTCTGCCTTCACCTGTTCGCGCGTCTTGGGCGCGGAAGCGTCTGCAGCGAGAGCCTGGCCTGCGCCAAAGGCGGCCAGCGAGAGAGCGATGATGGAAGCGTAAGTGCGGTTCATGTTTCGGTCCTTGGGTTTATGCGGTTTCGATGACGGTTTCTGCTGGGGTGTCGTTGGTGGACTTCGACCCAGTCGGCGAGCGGTGCATCGTTGTCATCTCGTCGATGGGTGAACTTTAAAATTCCTTTGGACATAGATAAACAGGTCAGAAGTACATGGGTCATTCCAAATATTGGAATAATTGAGCCTCTTGTTTTTGGACGAGTTGCAACCATGGACCGTTTGCTGTCAATGCGCGTTTTTGAGCGTGTGGTGCACGAGGGGGGCTTTGCTGCCGCGGCGCGCGCGCTTGACATGTCCGCCCCTGCTGTCACGCGTCTGGTCGCCGATCTGGAGGCGCATCTGGGCACCAGGTTGCTGCAGCGAACCACGCGGCGGCTTTCGCTTACCGAGGCAGGGCAGACCTACCTCAGTCGGGTGCGCAACATCCTGGAAGACATTGATGAGGCACACGCGCTGGCCAGTGCGCATACCCGGGAGCTGGCAGGCACCCTCAGGGTGCACTCCCCCCCGGTGCTTGCCTCGTATGTGGTCGCGCCCCTGTTGTCAGGGTTCCGGCGGGAATACCCAAATATTCAGATCGATATGGATGTGGGGGTGATCGGCGAGCCTGCGATAGAGGACTACGACGTTTCGCTGCTCGCGACAGAAGGCCATTTCGACGCAGACATCGTTGCTCGAAAGGTGGTCGAGTCCGAGGCCATTCTGGTCGCCTCACCCGATTACTTGAAACGGCGAGGAACGCCGCTCAAACCTGCCGATTTGACCGCGCACGATTGCCTGCGCCTGAAACACCTTCACGGCAACAGCCGGGTCTGGCGCATGTGGTGCCCAGAGTCGTCTGGCGATTCGGTGGAGGTGGACGTGAGCCCGGTGCTTTCCGCGAACCACACAGACACCTTGCTGCGGGCGGCGCTGGATGGGGCGGGCATAACGTCGGTGGCCGTGGATGTGGTGGCGCCGTACCTCAATCATGGCGCGTTGACCCGGGTGCTGAGTCCCTGGATCACCGGAAAGCTCGCGATGTACGCGGCTCTCCCCAGCCGGAAGTTCATACCGCAGCGAACGCGGGTATTTCTGGAATACCTCGTGGCGCAAACCCGGGACCAGACTCACCGGGCGCTGTTGGCCTGCAACTCAAAGCAGGCGTAGCGACTCAAGCCAGGACGTTGAGCTGGGTTCCCAGGTGGCCGGAGTTGGCCAGCGGCAGGGTTCCTGTCACCGATTGCAACAACGACAAGGCGCCAGATTCCTGAATGTTCATCGCCTTCTTGAGCACGGCCACCTGAACCTGTTGAGGAACCTGGGCTTGTTGCAGCTGCAACGCGGCGTTCACGGCAGCGGTAGGCGAGATGTCCATCGTAGTTACTCCAAGAGTCGTCTGATTATCGGCAACAACTCTGAAAACTTGAATGAAAGTGCGCTTGTGAGCATTGCCCAAAGGGGGCACGCTTTGTTACACATCGGCTCCCCACACGAAATTCACATGCCTACACTTGAGTTCATGCTCACTTGATTGGAGATCTCCATGTCAACCAGGTTCAATGTTCACTTCAAGGCATCCATTGCTGCGCTGTTTGCGTTTGGTGCGGTCATGGCCGCTGCGCAGACCGTGGAGCCGGAGGCGTCGAACCCAGCCGCCACACAGAAGTTCACGCTGGACATCGCCAAAGCCAAACTGGCCGCAGATGGAACCACCAACCCGTCGGGCGCCCAGCTGGCCACTGCCACCAGCCAAGTGCAGGCCATGCGCGATGCAGGCATGGGTTGGGGGGCCATTGCGAACTCGCTTGGGCTGCGTTTGGGCGATGTCGTAAGCAGCGTTAACAAGCAAAAACATACCGAGCCTGCCGAAACGGAAACGGCCGTTTCAGCTAAAGGGTCGGAAAACCGCGGTGGTCATGGTTCCGGCCGCGGGGGTGGCAATGGCGGGGGCAATGGGGGCGGTAACGGTGGAGGTGGTGGACGGCGCTGACAATACCTGACCAGCCGGGCTCCAAGGCGCCTGTCGCACAGGCGCCATGATCTCTGCGGAATTGGCTCTTCTCGGTGCCGAAGGTTCCGCTATGCTGTGAAGGTTGCTGCCCATGCCTTCACAGACCGAAAACGCTGCGCCGTACCGCGTCCACTGGACGGTGCGCATGAACCACCGAAACCGCACGTTCAGCTTTGTGCTGTTGTGCGTTGTATTGGGTTTGCACATGAGCCGCATGGGTGTGGCCGCCTGGGGTTGGGTTCTGCTGGGATTGCAGTTTCTTGTCTACCCGCAGGTGGCATATTTGACAGCCAGGGGCGCAAAGGATCAGTTGGCCGCTGAAACACGCAACATGCGGGTGGATGCCGTGTGCTTTGGTGCCTGGATGGCCGCCTTGCACTTTCCCGTCTGGATTGCTTTCATCCTGTTCACGGGCGTTTCACAGAACCTGATGGCCTTCAAGGGTCCCAAGGGGTTTGTGCAGTCGGTGGCTTTGGTTGTGGCCGGGGTGTTGCCCGTGGCGTGGTTCACGGGATGGGCATTCCACCCGGCCACGTCAGGGCTGGTCACGGCGCTGTCCATCTCCGTCATCACGCTCTATCTGGGCGTCGTTGCATTGGACGGGCACCGCCGATCGATGCGGCTCCACGAGGCACGTTTGCAGGTTCGCTCAAGCGAGCAGGCATTGCAGCGCCAATTGACGGAGATTCAGGCCCTGCATGGGCTGCTCAAGGAGCAGGCCAACCGTGATGGGCTGACCGGCCTGTACAACCGGCGTTACCTGGACGCCACCATTGAGCGTGAGTTGGCCCGTTGCGACCGTGAGGGGCAACAAGGCGCCTTGTTGATGATCGACATTGATCGCTTCAAACAGATCAACGATGTGCATGGCCACCAGGTGGGTGACGACGTCCTGCGACACACCGCAGACATCCTCAATGAGCGGGTGCGCTCCAGCGATATCGTCTGTCGTTACGGCGGTGAAGAGTTTCTGCTGTGGCTGCCCAACACCCAGGCAGCTGCGGCATTGGACGTGGCAGACGAGTTGCTTCGCGGTTTCGCGGCCAGTCCATGGCTGGGGCAAGGGAAGCAGGCTGTTCACGCCACGTTATCGATAGGCGTGGCGGTCTTTCCGGAGCATGCGAGCCAGGCAGACAGCCTGATTGCAGCGGCAGACAGGGCGCTTTACCAAGCCAAGCATGAAGGCCGTAACCGGGTTTGCGTGGCCAGGTCGCGTGTTCAGGCATGAAACGCCAGGCCTTGCCTGAGATTGATGTGTCGCGTTGCACTGGCTGCGGCTGGTGTGTGGCGTCGTGTCATCTGCATTTGCTTTCGCTGGAGCCGCAGGGCTGGCGCAAGGTTTCGGTATTGCACGATGCCGACAAATGCACGGCGTGCCGAAAGTGCGAGGCACGTTGTCTGTTTGGCGTGATACGCATGCGTGCCAAGGTGGACCCGCCGGTCCAGGCCGGGTGATGGACTTGAGAGCTGTCAGGTTTGCGAGTCGGAATCGGCATTTCGGGTGTAGGTGGCCAGTTCCTCGCTCAACACTTTGTTCATCTGGGCAAACAGTTTGAGTTTGCGTGATGAGTCGCGCAGGTGGTCGGCCATGCGCTTGGCGATGGCCAACAACAGCCGGGTGCCTACTCGGGGGTCCTCTTCCAGCAGCCGCAAAAAGTCGTGACGTTGCAGCACTGCGGCTTCAATGGTGGTGTCGGCCACGCAGTTGGCTGAGCGGGGGGCGCCGTCGAGCAGACCCAGTTCACCGATGAGGCTGCCCGGCCCCATGATCCGCACGACCAACTGCTTGTCTTCACCGGGCATGGGGTGATGCTCTACGGACAATTCGCCTTCGAGCACCAGCAGCAGGTGGTCGCAGTCGGTATCGTCGCCCTCGCGCATGAACACGCTGCCTGCGGCGATTGTGCGGTGTCCCATGTAGGCCGCTACTTTGGCGGCGTCTTCCAGGCTGAGCTCTTGCAGCGCCGAAGGGGTGATGAGCAACTGCGCTGCGAGCGAGCGCATGGTGATGTCGTGGGCGAGCGGCTGACGGCGCATGGTGGGTGTCCTTGGCCGCATTGTGATCTTTAGATTGCTCTGATGGAAATGGTAGGGATTACAGCTGGTGTCAGGGCGCAGCGCCAAGGGACTTGAGTTGCGCGTGGATGCCGCCGGCCAATTGGCGGTAACCGTCCGCATTGGGATGGATCTGGTCGGCCCGCAGACGGGCCTCGCTCAGTACCGACGAAAAAACCTCTGGCACCAGGGCAACGCCTTCCTCCTTGGCCAATTCCTCGTACAGGGGCGCATCTGTCGGCTGGCGGGTCAAGGCGCTCATCAAGGACAGTTCGGGTACGGCCACCAATGCCACCTGGGCGCCCATTTGACGGACTGTTCGCACCATGTCCCTGAGGTCTTCCTTGACTGCATTGGCGGGGCGTCGGCGCAGGAAGTCGTTGCCGCCTATCTCGATGATGACGAGCGCCGGGCGATGTTCTGCCAGAAGGGGAGGCAGTCGATGGCGGCCGTTCTCGGCAGTGTCACCAGGAATGCCTGCGTTGATGACGCGCCAGCCCGTCAGGGTGGCCAGCAGCGTGGGCCAGTCCTGCCCCGCGCTGGCACCGGTTCCATGGGTAACGCTGTCGCCAAAGGCCAACACGGTTTGTCCAGCGGGAACCGCCAACAGGCGAGGTGCCCGTGTGCATCCTGCCAGCCAAAGGAGCGCAGGAGACATGAGCAGGGTTCTGCGTTGCATGATCGGTGTTGTTCTGATGTTTGAGACGGGCGCCCAACGCGCTATGCTGCGAGAACGATCTGCTTCAGGAGGTTCCCGTGCGATGTCGTTTTGCTGCGGCTGCGAGTTGCCTGGTGTGCACGGCGTCGTTGGTTGCCTGTGGCGTGGAAACCGCTGGCACAGCCGCCACGAGTGCAGCCATCAAGAAAAACGAGGTGGAGCAGGGGGTAGCGGCGAAAGAGCGCGCCAACGAGCAATTGCAGCAATCCCTGCAGTTGATGCAACAGCGCCAGCAACAGACGGAGGATGCGGGCCGTTGAGCGCCGCACCCTGCCAAGGCATCAGTAGCTGTAAACGCCGCGCCCGGTCTTGCGGCCCAGGAAGCCTGCCGCCACCATTTCCTTGAGCAACGGGCAGGGGCGGTACTTGCTGTCGTTGAACTCGGCGAAGTAAACGTTCATCACCGCCAGGCACACGTCCAGCCCGATCATGTCGGCCAGCGCCAGCGGGCCGATGGGGTGGTTGCAGCCGAGTTTCATCCCGGCGTCGATGTCTTCCGGGGTGGCCAGGCCTTCGGCGAGCACGAAGAAGGCCTCGTTGATCATGGGCACCAGGATGCGGTTGACCACGAAGCCCGGTGCGTTCTTCACCGTGATCGGCGTCTTGCCCAGCGCCAGTGCCAGGTTGCGCACGGCCTCGTGGGTGGTGTCGCTCGTCTGCAGGCCGCGGATGATTTCCACCAGTGCCATCATGGGCACGGGGTTGAAGAAGTGCATGCCGATGAAACGGTCGGCGCGCGAGGTCACCGCGGCCAGCTGGGTGATGCTGATGGAGCTGGTATTGGTGGCCACCAGGGTCTCGGGGGGCAGCAGGCCGTCGAGCTGGCGCAGGATCTTGATCTTGAGTTCCAGGTTCTCAGTGGCGGCCTCGATCACCAGCTGGGCTACCTTCAGGTCGTCGTAGCTGGTGGAACCCTTGATGCGGGCCAGGGCAGCGTCCTTGTCGGCCTGGGTGATCTTTTCTTTCTTGATGAGGCGGTCCAGGCTGCCAGCCACGGTGGAAAGCCCTTTTTGCACGGCGGCGTCGCTGATGTCCACCATCACCACGTTGATGCCACTGACCGCGCAGGCCTGCGCGATGCCGTTGCCCATGGTGCCTGCGCCCACGATGCCGACCGTCTGGATGTTGCTCATGTCTCTGTCCTCTTGGGGGTTGTGTTCACCGGAAATTATGCGGGGAGCCGCGCTGACGGTTTGTCGCCAGGCTCACAGGTCGCTGGAGTCGGCAGCATCTGCACCGTTGCGGACACAAAAAAGCCCCGGGCCGAGGCCACGGGGCTTTGAGTCGCTTCAGCAGATCGCTCAGGCGGCGGTCTTGGCTGCCTTGACAGGCTTGGAAGCGCTCAGTGCGGACGATGTGACAGCATTGAAGTTGGCTTCGGCCAGGTCGGAGGCCTGTTTGACGGCCTTTTGCACCGACTCGATGGCGGCGGTGGCGGTGGACATGGCGTTCTTGACGGCGGCCACGGCAGACTCGGAACCCTGGGGAGCGTTCTTCACTGCGGTGTCCACAGCGGCAACGAATTGCTTCTGGGCGTCAGCAGCCTGGGCTTCAGCAACCTTGCTGATTTCGGTGCCCATGCCGGTGGCGATGTCGTACAGATGACGGCTGTAGGAAGCAGCTTTCTCGGCCAGGGGCTGCAGCGCGCCGCTTTGCAGGGCGAGCAGTTCTTGAGCGTCTTTGACGTTCAACAGGGCTTGGGCGTGGTTGGCGCCTTCGGTGAGCGATGCCTTGGAGGCTTGCAGGTTCAGCTCGGTCAGCTTTTCTACGCTGGACAGGGCTTTGGTGCTCAGGTCGAACAGGGTGGCGACTTGGGCTTTCTGGGCGGCAACGATTTGCTCGATGGTCAACATGGCGGTACTCCTTGAAGAGAGGTTGAAAAACAGGTTCCAGGTGGAACTGTGAAGCGCCGATGCGACAAAACCGTGTCAGTCCCTTCGGCTAATGCTGCACTGCAACATGGTTTGAAGTATAGGGTTAATCCCGAGGAATGCAAGTCTTTTTTGTTGCGGTGCAGCAAAAAAGTGACAAGCGGTTACCAGGAATCCGGTGCGGCCGGGCTGGTACAGGGGCAAAAACTGCTATGGTGCGGCTTTTTCCGCAAGGGGTTGTCCGTGCTGTACGCCGCGCTCAAACTGGTTCATGTTCTCGCCATCCTCGTCTGGGTGGGCGGGATGGTGTTTGCCCACTTCTTCCTGCGCCCGGCCGTGGCCACGCTGGAGCCGCCCGTGCGCCT
>CAMLOF010000036.1 GCA_946481585.1 uncultured Macromonas sp.
AAGCCTTGCAGAGCGGCGTCCAACAGGGCAGACCACATGGCCTCGGTGTTATGCCAAGGCCCGTCGTGCGCGGCTCGTGTCTCGTAGGCCACTTGGCCTGCCGGGTTCCTGATGAGCAGGCTGATTTCTCGCTGGTAGTACGGCGGGCGCAAATCCATGAACATGGGCGTCCAGACAACGCGTCCATTGCCTGTGACCACGTAGCCTCGCCCGCCAAACCCCCAGCCCGGCCAGGGCTCATAGGGCGAGTCCCAAGGCGCGTAAGGCATTTTGACGGAGCGGGCGCTTACTTGCACCGACCATTTCGCGGGTTGGGATTGATCGCCAGCCAATTGCAGCCCGGCCTTGGTCAAGGCTGCGCGCGTCAGCTGTTCCAGCAAATCCTGCTGAAGAGCCATCTCTCCTTCCCGCTGGGAAGGTAGGCGCTCGAACCGGTAGGTGTCGCCGCTTTCTGGCACCTTGCCAACGGGCCAGGTGGCATAGCTGGTCACATCGTTGTCGAGCCGGATCACGCCAGCGCACCCACCCAGCACGGCGGCCAGCACAAGCAGTGCTACCAACTTTGCTGGGCGGTGGATTTTGACCATGACGACTCTCAGGCGCTGGTACTGAGGGAGATGACCTGTTCCTGAGGTAGAGGCGCCGACAGGGGCAAGGGTTCCTCGTCAAAGGCCGTGTCGCCGTCCTCATTCGCCACACCAGTGGTCTGCAGCGTCTCGAAGGGGTAGAGCTTGCGGTCCATCAGGTGGCTGGGCACCACGTTCTGCAGGGCGGTGAGCATGTTGTCCACGCGGCCGGGGAAGCGCTTTTCCCAGTCCTTGAGCATTTCCTTCATGTGCTGGCGCTGCAGGTTTTCCTGGCTGCCGCACAGCGTGCAGGGGATGATGGGGAACTCGCGCACCTGGGCCCAGCGAATCAGGTCTTTCTCGGCCACGTAGGCCAGCGGGCGGATCACCATGAATTCGCCGTTGTCGCTCACCAGCTTGGCTGGCATGCCTTTGAGCTTGGCGCCGAAGAACATGTTGAGCAGCAAGGTCTGCAGGATGTCGTCGCGGTGGTGGCCCAGCGCAATCTTGTTGCAGCCTAGCTCACGTGCCACCCGGTACAGGATGCCCCGGCGCAGGCGGCTGCACAGGCTGCACATGGTCTTGCCTTCGGGAATCACCTTCTTGACGATGGAGTAGGTGTCCTGTGTCTCGATGTGGAAGGGAATGCCCAGTTTGCTGAGGTAGTTGGGCAGCACCTCCGCCGGGAAGCCCGGCTGCTTCTGGTCCAGGTTGACGGCCACCAGCTCAAAGCGTACGGGCGCACGCTGTTGCAGCTTCATCAGAACGTCGAGCAGGGCGTAACTGTCCTTGCCGCCCGACAGGCAGACCATGACGCGGTCACCCGCTTCGATCATGTTGTAGTCGGAGATGGCCTGCCCGACGAGGCGGCACAGGCGCTTTTCCAGCTTGTGGTTTTCCCGTTCGATCTTGAGGTCGGAAGAGGTGGAGGCGGGGCTGGGGGCGCCCTCCGTGGTCCATGCAGCGCTCATCGGTGTCGTCTGTTGGCAAGGTGCCAAGCGTCGAAAAAAACGCCAATTATCCCGCGCCGCAGGATTTTCAGGGGATCAGCGCCGATTCAAGGGGTTTTGCCGACTGTTCCAGATGTTTTGGCAGGGGCCTGGCCATCCATCAGACGGCGCACCGTGCCGTTGGCTTGCAATTGCTCAAACGCCGACTGGGTGCGTTTGACGAGATCGGCAGGCGTGCTCTTGCTGTAGGCCATGTACAGGCCGGTGGTCATCTCATTGAGCGTCAGGACCTTCTCCAGCCGGGTGCAGTCCAGTTTGACTGCTTGGCACAGGGGCAGGGTCTCGCCATCGGTAAGGGGTACCAGGTCAACTTGCCGGTTGGCCAGTTTGGCCAGGTTGTCTGTTGCGCTGGCAGACACCACCAGCCGACCGAAGTTCTTGCGCTGCAGGTACTGGTGCCGCACATCGTCCCGGATCACGCCAATGGTGTACGGACGAGCGTTTTCAATGTCGCGGGGGGCTATGTCATCGCGGTCGCGCAAGCGGTACAGGTGATAGCTGATTCGCATGAATTCACCCACCCACTGGAATTGTGATTCGCGGGCAGGGGTACGGGCGATCATGTAGATGAGCGCGTTGGGTTCGGTCAGCGCAATGTCATACGCCCTGGCCCAGGGGTAAATCTGTATCCGGTAGTCCTGAATGCCTGCCGCTTGAAGCGTTTTTTCCAGCACCGCAGTGGCCGTACCCGCAATTTGACCGTTCTGGGCGAAGGAGTAGGGGGGCGCGTCTTCGGTCACCACACGCACGGGTTGTGCCATGGCCAACTGGCCGAACCACACTCCGGCACAGAGCAACAGGGTAGCGGACATGTGTTTCATGCAGACCTCTGAAAGTTTGAGTGGTTCGGGTTACTGAAAGTGAGGTTGTCAGCCGGAGGTTATGTGCACGACACAGCGGTTTCTGCCAGTGGCCTTGGCCTCGTAGAGTGCCGAGTCGGCATGCTCAAACAGGTCGTCAAAGGTGTGCGTTCGGCCCGGGTCAAGCTGGGCCAGGCCGAGGCTGATGGTCACGTGCGGGGCGGTTATGGAGTCTTTGTGTTCAATGTCCAGCCGGGCCACCGCCAGTCGCAACCTGTCAGCGATCTGCGCCGCGTGGGCAGCGTCTGTAGCGGGCAGGAGAATGGCGAACTCCTCGCCGCCCAGTCTTGCCACGAGATCGGTCGCCCGTGCACAGCCATCGCGCAGCGCCTGAGCCACCAAACGCAGGCACTGATCTCCGGCTGCGTGGCCGTAGGCGTCGTTGTAGCGCTTGAAGTGGTCGATGTCGCACACCAGCAGCGAAAGCGGGTGCCCGTAGCGCAGCGCACGGTGGAATTCGAGTTGCTTGACCTCGTCGAACTGGCGGCGGTTGGCCAGGCCGGTGAGCGTGTCGGTGCGAGCAAGGCTGTCCAGGCGGGCATTGGCCGCTTCCAACTCCGTTGTGCGCTCCTTGACGAGTTGAGCCAGGTTGTCGCGGTGAACCAGAAGCTCCTGTTCGTAACGCTGTTGCTGTTCAAGGTAACTGGACAGGTTGCCCTGGAGCTGATTCACCCCCGTCACCAGTTGGGCCAGCTCGTCGTGGCGAGTGGTGTTGCGTTCGAGCTTCAGCTTCTGGGCAAGGTTGGCAGGGGTCAGCCCGCCCAGGTGTTGTGCAATGCGGCGCACATGGACGGTGACCAGCTTGTTGAACATCAACATGATCAGGCTGGCCAGCAGGAGTGACTGAACCACCTGGGTGACAACGATGGCGGCCACCTCCGAGCGCAGGCGCATCCACAGAACCCGCTCGTCGCCGTACAGTGCCAGCTCACCTATGACTTCCCGTCCACCAGCAAAGGGTTCATAGTCAAGCTGTACCCGCAGGACGGGGATTTGCGTCGAGGGCTGCCATCCTTCACGCGTGTTGCGCAGCACTTCGGGGGTGCGGTTGGCCGACTTGAGCGTGACCTCGATCTGCCCGACCGACGCAACGTTGGCAACACTGCTGACGTGTGCTTCCAGCGATTCGCGGTCCATGTCCCAGATGGACTTGGACAGGGTGCGCTGGTAGATCTGCCCAATGAGCGTGAGCTCGCTGGACAGCGCGGAGATGTTGCTTTGCCAGGCAGACCATGTGCGCACACCGACCACTGCCAGCGTGAACACCAGGCAGAAGCCCAGGGTGGCGATCACCAGCCTGGAGCCCAGCGAGGCGCTTTCGTGGCCAGAGTTCGCGGGGGTCACAGCCATTTCTTTTGCAAGGCGTCGTATGTGCCGTTTTTCTTGATCGATTCCAGGCCCTTCCGGAAGCGCTCGACCAGCGCGTCAGACGTCTTGAGCCCGAATGCCATGTAGTTGCCATTGCCGCTCAGTTCGGGAATGAACAGGGCCTTCTGCAAGACGTGAGACGGGTCATCGCCGTTTTGCCGGGCAATGTGGTACGCGCTGAGTTCGTTCATCACCCAAAGGTCAATACGGCCGAGTTTGAGCTTTTCGTAGTTCTGTTCGTACTTGCCGCTCGATTGCAGGTTGCGCCCGAGCGCAAATCCTTGTTGCATCAGGAATTGTTCACCGATGTCCTGATTGACCGTTCCGATTTGAAGATTTCTTGCGCTCTGCAAGTCGCTGATCTGGAGTTTGCGGCTCTTCCAGGAGAACAGGTAGAAGTTGGTGGGCATGATGGGCCCGATCCATTTGAAGAGCTTTTCCCGTTCCTTGGACCGGTGGATCGCATAGATCAGTACGTTCTCACTGTTTTTTGCCGTTTCGTAAGCGCGTGCCCATGGAAGGGACTGGATTTGCCCTTCCATGCCAATTTCCTTGAGGACAGCCTGTACCACCTCTGTGGCGAGGCCAGTGATCTTGCCGTTCTCGGTGTAATTGAAGGGGGGATACTCTTCGGTCAGGATGCGGATGGTCTCGTGCGAAGCCGCAGGCAACGCGCACGCAGCCAACGCAAGCAACACGCTTGCGCGGCGCAGCAAAGCCGCCATGGCAGACAGGATCATGCAGTTCTCCGTGAGCGTCCCATGGTCAACGACCCTCTCAGGGCCTGGGTAAACGCATATCCATCATATTATGTTGCGTGGTCGCCGTTCATGGTTGTGAAGCAATGGTCACCATTGACCGCTTTCCATGCGTATGGCGACCTCACAGTCCTCGAATATTTCCAGCTTTGCAATTCGCACCCGCACGCCAATGACGCCAGGCAGCTGCATGAGCCGGTGTGTGAGCTTGCCGATCAGGCTTTCCAGCAGGTTGACGTGTTCGGCGGTGCACTCGTCGATGATGATCTGGCGCACCTTGCGGTAGTCGAGCACGTGGCTGATGTCATCGTCATGGGGCATCAGCGGCTGGGTGCCCTGGTTGAGCTCGGCATCTACCTGAATGGGTTGCGGGCCGGTTTTCTCGTGATCGAGGATGCCCAGGTTGGCGTCGAAGCGCAGGCCCGTGAGCGTCAGGATCTGGGTGCCGGCCTTGGGGACGGGAAACGTGGTCATGGCTGAGGGGCGGGTTAAAGAGTTGGGGTCAGTTCCTTGACGTGGAAGACCTCCACGCCCACGGCTTCACAGTCTGGGTACACATCGGGTTTGCTGGTGGCCACGCGCACGGCACGCACGCCCGGGTGCGCCAGCAGGCGGTGGGCCAGGTCGTCACACAGGGTTTCCTGCAGTTCCACGTGGCCCTGGGCGAGGCGCAAGGCCACTTCGGCCCGCACGAAGTCGTAGTCCACCACCTCGTGCAGCCGGTCCAGGGACGGCCGGGAATGCTCAAAGGGTACGTAAAGCTCAACATCGATCCAAAGGCGTTGTGTCACGCCTTTTTCAAAGTCGTGGGCACCAATGTGCGCTTGCACCTCGTGCCTGCGCAAGAAGAGCTTGCGGCAGTGCAGGCGCAGATCGTCCATCAAGGACAGGTGGGTGGGGGGCGTGACGTCGATCATAGTGTGGCGGTTGTGTTGTCGATGGCGAACATGACGTCGCGTGCCAGCGGGACGAGGTGCTGGCCGTTGTCCACGCAGACGGTGGTGCCGGTGATGGAGGGCGTCTGCGCCAGGAACAGGCAGGTGCGCGCCACGTCGGCCGGGTCGATGGGGCGGCGCAGCAGGTTGACGCGGCTGGCGCGGTCAAAGTTGTCTTGCGTTTGCGGGCCGCTGAGGAACATCAACCCTGGGGCCACGCCGCAGACGCGCACCTGCGGTGCAAGCGCCTGGGCCTGCAGCGCCACGGCGCGTTCAAGTGCCAGCTTGGTGACGGTGTAGGAGAAATAGTCGGGGTTGAGGTTGAAGACCTTCTGGTCCAGAACGTGGATCACGCAGCCCTGCACATCCGGATGCTGTGCCAGCCTGTCGGCCAGTTGGCGTGACAGGTCCAGCGGCGCGATGAGGTTGACCTCGAGTTGGTTGCGTGCAAGAGCCGGGTCGAAGTTTGCACCGGTGTCTGGCTCGAAGGCAGAGGCGTTGTTGACGATGCAGTTGAGTGGTCCTGCAAGCGCTTGTACGTGCTGCATCAGCTCGGCACGCCCTGCGTCGGAGGTCAAATCGCCTTCGATGGCGGTGGCGTGCAGGCCGCGCCCGGTGAGGGCCTCGCAAAGTGACTGGGCTGCCTGGGCAGAGTGACGGTACTGGCACAGCACGTGCCACCCGGCCTCGGCAAAGGTGGTGCACAGGACGGCGCCCAGGCGAACGCCGCCTCCGGTGACCAGCACGGACGGCGGGGTGATGGTGGGTGGTGTGGCAGGCATGGCTTGGGGGCTTATGATGGCGCGCACATTTGTATGACGCACACACCATCTTGAGCGAATCCTTGTTGTCCGAGAGGCTGAAAGCCCATATTGTGAGCGAGCTGGCCGCCTGCGGTGGCTGGCTGCCTTTTGACCGTTTCATGGCCCTGGCGCTGTACACGCCCGGCCTGGGTTATTACGCCAATGAAACGGTCAAGTTCGGTGCCATGCCACAGGGCGGTTCGGACTTTGTGACTGCGCCGGAATTGTCGCCCTGGTTTGGCAGGACGCTGGGCCGCCAGGTAGCGCAGGCCCTACGTGCGACGGGCACGCAGGATGTGTGGGAGTTTGGCGCAGGTACTGGTGCGCTGGCGCAGCAGGTGTTGACCCAACTCCGCGCAGAAGGGCTGGCAGACTTCACTTACCACATCGTCGATCTGTCTGGCACCTTGCGGGCGCGGCAGCAGCAGACGCTGGGTGATTTTGCAGGCCGCGTGGTTTGGGAGGACCGGCTTCCTGAACACTTTGACGGTGTGTTGCTGGGCAACGAGGTGCTGGACGCCATGCCCGTTCAGTTGCTTGCCCGCACCAAAGGTGGTTGGTGGGAGCGCGGTGTCGGTCTGGACCCGGATGGTGCTTTCGTTTGGCAGGACCGTCCGACCAAGTTGCGGCCACCGGTTGAGGTGGAGGGCGATCACGATTACGTGACCGAAATCCATCCGCAGGCCGAGGCTTTTATGCGCACACTCGCGGAACGCTGGGGCAAAGGGGCGGGTTTCTTCATCGACTACGGTTTCCCCGAGGCTGAGTACTACCACCCCCAGCGTGCCATGGGCACGCTGATCTGCCACCGGCTGCACCGCAGCGATGCAGACCCGCTCACCGATCTGGGGTTGAAGGACATCACCGCACACGTCAACTTCACGGGCGTGGCGCTGGCGGCGCAGGACGCTGGTCTGCAGGTGATGGGGTACACCAGCCAGGGGCGCTTCCTCATCAACGCCGGGTTGCTGGCGCTGGGGCAGGATGCGCCGCTGGCCGAACGCGCCAACATGGCCCGTCTGGTGAACGAGCACGAAATGGGCGAGTTGTTCAAGGTGTTGGCGCTGGCTCCCATGGCCAGTGCCGATGGCTGGTTGCCTTTGGGTTTCGCCCAGGGCGACCGCACCCACACACTCTGAGGCGGCAAGCATGATCCGCTGGATGATCGTCATCTTCCTGGCGTTGCTGCTGATCAGCTGGTTCACGCCGCTGTTGCAGAAGTTGGGGTTCGGTCGCCTGCCTGGGGACTTTCGTTTTCGGGCGTTTGGGCGGGAGTGGTTTCTGCCGGTCACCACCACCATTCTTTTGAGCTTCGTGGCCAGCCTCATCAGCCACCTGATCTGACCTGCTGGCGACGTCTGGAGCTTGTGGTACCAGGCGGGGTATCTTGAAAACAGGACCGGCAGCGCCACATGTGGCGTATTCGCCTGCCTTTCAACGCCACAGTTTGCCCCGCCATGGAACCCTTGCACGTCGTCTGTCCTCATTGCCACACCACCAATCGCATCTCGCCTGCGCACCTGGGTAACGCGCCAGATTGCGGCAAGTGCCACCGGCCCCTGTTCACCGGGCGCCCCGTGGCGTTGGACGAAGCCTCGTTCGAGCGCCATGTGTCGCGCAGCGATTTGCCGGTGTTGGTGGACTTCTGGGCGCCATGGTGTGGCCCGTGCCGGATGATGGCTCCCGCTTTTGAAGCTGCAGCCGGGCAGCTGGAGCCGCAGGTGCGTTTGGCCAAGGTCAACACCGAGGAGGTGCAGCAACTGGCCGCGCGCTTCAACATCCGCAGCATTCCCACGCTGGCGCTGTTCTACCGTGGCCGCGAACTCGCTCGCCAGCCCGGGGCGATGGGGCAGGCCGACATAGTCCGCTGGGTGCGTTCAGCCCTGGCTGGCGCCCATTGACCTTG
Source organism: uncultured Macromonas sp. (assembly GCA_946481585.1). The sequence continues at coordinate 8,207 of CAMLOF010000036.1, forward strand.
AGTCGAACGCGTTGAGCGCACGCTCAACGGCAGCGGTGCGCGCTGTCGCAATGGCCTGAGCGATGTGCGGGCCAGCCTTGCTCGCGTCTGCTGCGTGTGCCATGACCTGAGCGGCAATGGGGGCCGTTTCCACGGCCAGCGCGGCGTCAAGTGCAGCGCACAGGCGGGCTGATTGAGGGTAGGCGTCATCCTCGTGGCCCAGGCGGCCACGTGCGTCACATTCGCAGGCCAGCAGAACGTCGCGGAACCGCTCGGGGCGGCGCAGTGCGTCGCAACGGTCCAGCAGGCGCCAGATGGCTTCGGCGCCAAATGCCAGGCTCTGGTGGAGGTGGCCGTGCTCCCGCGCCACAACCTCCGCCAGTTCTTTGCATTCCCTGGGCACGCGCCAGCGTTCGCACACAGCCTTCAGCAGCTTGACGCTGCGCCCTTCGTGGCCGATGTGGCGTGGCAGCACGTCGGCAGGCGTGGTGCCCTTGCCTAGGTCGTGGCACAGGCAGGCAAAACGCACCGGCAGTGGGGCGTTCAGTTGCGCGCTCATGTCCAGCACCATAGCCAGGTGCACGCCCGTGTCGATCTCGGGGTGGTATTCAGCCCGTTGTGGCACACCCCACAGGCGGTCAACCTCTGGCAGCAGTACCTTCAAGGCACTGCAGTCGCGCAGTACCTCCAGCATGCGCGACGGGCGTTGCTCCATCAGCCCCCTCGACAACTCCTGCCACACACGTTCTGCCACCAGGTGATCTACCTCACCGTTATCGACCATGTGGCGCATCAATGCCTGGGTTTCGGGGGCGACGGTGAAATCGGGCCAGCGCGCCGCGAAGCGCGCCATGCGCAGGATGCGTACCGGGTCTTCGTGGAAGGCATGCGTCACATGTCTGAGCACCTTCGCTTCCAGGTCGCGCAGTCCGCCGTACGGGTCGATGAGCGCAGGGCTGTGGGGGTCGAAGCGGCCATCGGCATCCAGTTCTGCCACAGGCAGCGCCATGGCGTTCACCGTCAGGTCGCGCCGGGCGAGGTCTTGCTCGATGGTGACATCGGGTGCCGCCTGGAACTCGAACCCGTGGTAGCCGCGCGCCGTCTTGCGTTCGGTGCGCGCCAGTGCGTATTCCTCGCGCGTCTCGGGGTGCAGAAAGACCGGAAAGTCCCGCCCGACGGGCAGGAAGCCTTTGGCCACCATGATTTCGGGCGTGGCACCTACGACGACCCAGTCGCGGTCGGCGTGCGGCGTGCCGTCAGGCAGGCGGTGCGTGGTGTGGAAACGGCCGAGCAGACCGTCGCGAACGGCACCGCCTACCAGGTAGATGTCCATGTGTTGTGGCAGGCGGGTTCAGCGGCGCAGCCGGTAGGGTTCCTCGAAGTCCAGGAAGTCCTGTTCGGCCAGGGCGTCTTGAACCCAGGCGTGTACCCCCGGCAGGGCACGCACTCTTTCGACGTACGCTGCCACGGTAGGCGAGACTGGCAGCGCGTAACTGTGCAGACGCATGCACACCGGGGCATAGTAGGCGTCTGCAATACTGAATTCGCCGAACAGCATGGGGCCGCCGTGCTGTGCGAGCAAGCCCTCCCACATGCGGGTGAGGCGGGCAACGTCGGCGCGAACGGCGGCGTTGTCGCGCCAGATGAGCGCGCCGGTGTCGGGCAGATGTGCCTCGATGTTCATGGGGCAGGCGCTGCGCAGCGCGCCGAAGCCGCTGTGCATTTCGGCGCAGACGCTGCGGGCTGTGGCCCGAGCGGCGGCTTGCGTTGGCCACAGTGCCTTTTGCGGGAACCGCTCGGCCAGGTATTCGGCAATGGCCAGGGTGTCCCAGACGGCGACAGGCCCGCCCTCGGCAGCTTCGTCTACCAGCACCGGCACTTTGCCCGTGGGGCTGACGCCGCCCAGGGCCTGCTTGAATTTGGAATCCGCGTTGAACGAATCAAAGCGGACCATGACTTCCTGAAAGTCAATGCCAGCCTGCCGCATCAGCACCCAGGGGCGCATGGACCAGGAAGAGTAGTTCTTGTTGCCGATGTAGAGGCGCAGCATGAAGGTTTTCCTGTTTAGGCGTACTTTTCGAGGATGCGGGTGGAGCGTTCGACGTCGGCCTCGGCCTCGGTGCCGGTAACGGCTTCCATCACAGTGCAGGCCATCATCCGGTAGAAGGCCTTGTCCATGGCCTTGCGGGCTGCGGACATCTGCTGAGCAACGTCCTCGCAGGGGCGGCCGCCCTCAACCATCTCTACCAGGGCGCGAACCTGGCCTTCAATGCGCCGCAGGCGATTGACGATATCGCGCTGGTGCTCGGAGCGGTAGGACGCTGCCGCGGTAGGGGCAGTCTTGGCGCTGCGCGAGGTGGCTTTTGGGGTAGTGGCCATGGTGTGTCTCTCGAGATTCGGAAAAGGAAATACGGGCAAGTGTGCCAAAAATTCCAGGAGATCGGGCACTTGACCCTTCAGTCAATCCCTGTTTGTTTCTTGATAAACCCTACCCCCTAGGGTAAATGCCAATGCTTGATTTTTGACCTCTCCGATATCGTGCAGGCACGTTGGGCTTGAGATTTGTCAAGCCGACGCACTCCCAACTGCGAAAGAGGTGCAAACGATGCGCGTATGGAAACGAAGTGCTGTCGTGATGGTTCTGTCGGTCGCTGCCCTGGCAACCAGTGGTTGCGGCACGTTGTCCACCATTGGCAAGCTGGAAGACGGAGCTGCGGGCGAGGCGGGCCGCATGTGGGACCGCTGGATCGAGGGTGAGGGTGACATTGCCGTGGCGACCACATGGTCGCGCAAGGTCAAGGACGGGATGACCGTGGCTCAGGTGGAGGAAATCATCCGCATGGTGGCGGTGGAGCACAACATCCGCGACGTGGGAACGCTGCCGCTGTCCAAGGAGTTGGAGGCGCGATCTGGCAAGAAGGAGCCAGTGCTGACGATCTACCAGTTCTGTAGCCCGACGATTGCCCGCCACATGGCGGACTTCAGCCCGGCCATGTCGGCTTACATGCCTTGCCGAGTTTCCATGGTTGAGCAGCCGGATGGGTTGTGGCTCTACACATTGAACATGGACATGATGGTCAAGATGGGGCGCAAGCTGCCATCCCCCTTGAAGGAGGAGGCCTGGAGCGTGCGCGAGGCCATGTACCAGATCATTGACCGGGCTGCCAAGGGCGAGTTCTGAGCCTTGACGCCGAGGGCGCCTGGAGAGGGACGCCCGAATGTCCACACATGAACTAGAGAGACGAGGAGACAAAAGGATGAAGCAAAAGACAACCTGGAAGCGGTTGGGCATGGCTCTGACCGTGCTGGGTGCAGCCCAGGCCGCCCATGCAACCAACGGCTATTTCCCGCACGGTTTTGGCCTGAAGGCCAAGGGTATGGGGGGCACCGCTGCCGCCCTGGCGCAAGACGGCTTTGCCGGGGTGAACAACCCGGCCGCCGCCATGTTTGCGGGGAACCGTTGGGACGTGGGCGCAGAGATATTCACCCCGAAGCGGGACGCACAACTGGTGGGGGCAACCCCGTTGGTGGAAAGCGGCCGCGATACCTTCCTTATCCCGGAGTTTGGTTACAACGTGAAGTTGTCTGAGCAGTTGGCGGTGGGGTTGACGGTGTACGGCAACGGCGGGATGAACACCTCCTACGCCCCCTTTCCGAACAACATGAACATGCTGGGTGGAACGGGCAAGCTGGGTGTGGACCTGATGCAGTTGATCGTGGCCCCAACCGTTGCCTACCAGTTCACGCCGGGGCACTCGATTGGTGTGTCGCCACTGTTGGTGTTGCAGCGCTTCGAGGCATATGGGCTGCAGGGGTTTTCGACGATGTCGTCAGCGCCCGGCAACCTGACCAACCGGGGCAAGGACACGAGCACCGGCATTGGTGTGCGCCTGGGTTACATGGGGCGGCTGAATGATGTGGTGACCTTGGGCGCTTCGTACTCGCCCAAGATCGGCATGAGCCGGTTCGACAAGTACTCGGGTCTGTTTGCGGGCGGCGGGGACTTCGATATCCCGGAGAACTACAACGTGGGCGTAGCCCTGCAGGTGACACCGGACGTGCAACTGGCCATGGACTGGCAGCGCATCAACTACAGCAAGGTGCCATCCATCGGCAACGCGAGCCTGCCGCCGTTGATGGCCATGCAGCCGCTGGGTGCTTCTGCCGGATCCGGCTTCGGATGGCAGAACATCAACATCGTGAAGGTGGGCGTGCAGTGGCGCCTGAACGAAAAGTGGACCCTGCGGGCGGGTTACAACCACGGCGACAACCCGGTGACATCGGCTGACGCAATGTTCAACATCCTGGCGCCGGGTGTGGTGCGCACGCACATTACCTTTGGAGGAACCTATTCTCCTGACAAGAACGCAGAATGGACCTTTGCAGCGTGGCATGGCAGACGCGAGAATGTTGTCGGCCCCAGCGTGGACTTCAGCACCATGGCTGTGAACCCCACAGGGGCTCGCACAGGCATGAGCCAGAACGGCTTCGGGTTGCAGTACAGCCGCAAGTTCTGACGCCCACTGGTTTCCGTGCGTCAACCCCGGTGTACCCTGCGTGCACCGGGGTTTTTTCCATCAGGACGCGCGGCCTGCGCGCTCACGCACGTGCAGCAAAGGGTCGGCCTGGCCAGCCAGGTCGAGGTAGCGGGCCGCCGTGGCTTCGAGCGCCGTGGGTTGGATGCCCAGTTCGGTGAATGAGGGTGCGTTGCCGGAAGCCACGTTGTCCACCTCCATGGAGCGCAGGTTGTCGGTGCTCATCAGCGGCTCGCCAGGCAGGCATTCCATGAACAGCGCCTGGAAGTAGGCGACCGCGCGTGGCAGACCGATGACTGGGCGCGGGTTGCCGCTGAGACGACCCGCCATGCGCACGATATCGGCAAGGGTCAGCACTTCGGGGCCCACGCATTCGTAGGTTTGGCCGATAGTCTGCGGTTGCTGCAGGCAAAGCACAACGGCCTGTGCCACGTCACCCACCCACACCGGCTGGAAGCGGGTGTCGGCACCCGCCAGCGGCACGATGGGCAGAAGCTGCTGAAGCCGCGCGAAGAGGTTGAGGAACTTGTCTTCTGCGCCGAAGATGACGCTGGGCCGCAGCACGGTGAGATCCAGGCCCGCTTCGCGCAGCGCAGCTTCACCGCGAGCCTTGCTGGCCTGGTAAAGCGAAGGTCCTTCCAGGTTGGCACCCAGGGCGCTCACATGCACGAGGCGACGCACGCCGCTGGCTTGCATGGCACGCGCAATCGTCTGCGGTAGCGCAACATGGACCTCTTCGAACCGCCGGGCGCTGCCATGCAACACGGCGATGAGATTGACCACCGCGTCGTGTCCGGGAAGCAGCGCGCGCAGGGCGGCCTCGTCGTGCGGGTTGCACTCAATGACGTCCACCATCGGCAGGGTCTGGACGGCCTGGGCGTTGCTGAAGCGGCGCGTGGCGACGGTGACGCGAACGCCTTGGCGGGTGAGTTGCTCGCAGACGTGGCGGCCGACAAAGCCGGTGCCACCCAGAAGAAGAACCTTTTTCATGGGTACGGTGAGGTTGGTGAAGGAAAGGGGTCAGGGCAGGTCGTTGTTGGGAGCCTGTGCGGATGCGGCGCGCGGGCCGATAGGTGCTAGGCGGCTGCTCAGGCGTTGCGGTTCGCCGGTGATGAGCGCGGCGTAGTTGGTGGTGTTGGAGAGCACACGTTTGACGTAGTCGCGCGTTTCGTCAAAGGGAATGTTCTCGATCCAGATGGGCGCTTCCAACACGGGGCCGTTGCGCCAGGTACGGGGGCGGCCCGGGCCTGCGTTGTAGGCGGCTGCGGCCATGGCCATGGAACCTTCGAAATCGTCCAGCGCCAGCTTGAGGTAGGCCGTGCCGATGACGATGTTGGTGTCGCGTTCGGTGATCTGGTGGGGCTTGAAGTTGGTCAGGCCGATGCGCTTGGCCGTCCAGCTGGCGGTGGCGGGCATCACCTGCATCAGGCCAGATGCGCCTACGTGGGAACGTGCGTCCATGATGAAGCGGCTTTCCTGGCGGATGAGACCGTAGACGTAAGCCGGGTCCAGGTTGATTTCACGGGCACGCTTGATCACCGCGTCCTTGAAAGGCATGGGGAAGCGCTGAGTCTGGTCCACCTCGGTCTGGGTGCGCGTACTGGTGTTGATGCAGCGGTCCCACACCTCGTGCTTGCAGGCCAGGTCTGCTGCCGCGAGCAGTTCACGCTCGCCCATGCCGCCGGGGGTGTGCAGGGCGACGCTGTAGTTCCATTCGCGCACGCCTTCGCTGCGCAGGCCAACCTGGATGGCCTTGAGGGCGCGCTGCAAGCCGGGGTTGTCGCGGGCGGCCTGTGTTTCGGCAGCGGTCAAGGGCATGGGGGCCAGGGGCAGGGTGATCGTCTGCCCCAGGGCTTCCAGGGCCAGTTGCTCGTAGAACCCCGCAGCGCCCGCTATGCGCTGGTACAGCGCGGTTGCCTGTTTGCGTGAATCCGGGGTGTTGCGGGCCTGCAGCGCGCGGCCCAGCCAGTAGGTCCAGACGGGTTCTGCTTGTTGGGCGGCGCTCATTGCGGCAATGGCCGCTTCAACCTGCTCCCACGCCCCGGCGCGCAGCGCTGCGCGGGCACGCCAGCCGAGGTGGTCGTCATTCAGGTGGCGGTTCTGCGCTTTTGCGAATGCTGCCAGTGCCTCGTCTGAAAGACGCAGGGCCAGCCTTTTGCCAATGACACCCCAGACCCAGCTTTGCTCCTCGGTGGTCAGCTGGGTACGCCAGCGCAGCTTGTCTGCCTCCTCGGCAGCGGCTTGCGGGTCACGTACCGCCAGTCGGATGAGCGCCAGCGTCACCAACTCCTTGGTGCGGGTGCGGATGGCGGTGACCTTTTCGTCAAGGTAGCGCTCGGGGTTGCTGTGGATGGTGTTGACGAGGCTGACCCAGGCGGGGTCTAGCATGCCTACGGCCTGGGTGGCCACGGCGGGCTGGTTGTATTCCATGGCCCAGCGGGCCCGGTGCCAGGCGGTCTCGGCTGGCAGGGCGCGGGTCTGCAGCCAGAACTGGGCCGCAGCCGCGCACCCGTCGTCGGCTTTCTTCTGCGCCAGCCACAGGGAACGTACCTGTTGCGCGGTGTCTGCACCTTGGCGGTCGCGCTGGGCCAGCAGCGCGTAGCACTGGACTTCCCGGTCGTCGTTCATGCGAAAGCGCGGCAATTCTTCTAGGAACAACGGCCAGTTGGCGGCTTTACCCAGTAGCAAAAGCCAGTCGTTGCGCAGGCGATCTTCGTAGTAAGTGCCTGCGTAACGGCTCAGGAAGGCGCGAATTTCGTCAGGGGAGGCCGTTTCCAATCGTGCTTTGAGCTCCCAATAGGCTGCCAGCGGTTCCAATTGGTGGCCCAGGACTTGCGGCAAGGCGGCGCGCAGTTGCGCCGAGTTGTTCTTGGCGAAAGCCTGGCGCATGTCCAGCAGGGCACGGTCGGCGTCAGTGAGCGGCTGGGCCGCAACGGGTGCAAGCAGGCCAGCCCATGGCAGCGCGGCGGCCGCCATAATGGTCAACAATCGGTGTCGCAACGTCTTCTTCAGTGTCATAAGCGAATTATGGATAACAAAGACCCCTCTGCCCAGCCTGATCCTCTGCAGCGCAAGGCCAATTGGCGCAAGCAACTGGTGGAGGAACGCCTGCACCTGGAGGATCGGCTGGCCCGCAACGACGCGTTGCAGCGGGTGATGCGGGTGTGGCTGGTGGACAGGCCGGACGTGGTTATTGGCGCTTACTGGCCCATCAAGGGTGAGTTCGATCCTCTGCCTGCTTTGTTCCGCTGGCAGGAGGCGGGGATGGAGGCCGATGCGATGGGGGCCACGCGGCGGCGGCGTATCGGGCTGCCGGTGATCAACAAGATCGACAAGACGCTGACGTTCCATACCTGGTACCCGGGCTGCCCGATGGAGGAGGACGCCTACGGCATTCCAAAACCCAAGGACACGGAGATCATTCAGCCCACGCTGCTGTTTGTGCCGTGCGTAGGCTACGGACCGGGGGGATACCGCCTGGGTTATGGCGGCGGCTTCTATGACCGGACGTTGGCGGCGCTGCAGCCTAAGCCGTTCACGGTGGGGCTGGGGTACACCAATGGCTTCCTGCCCGACCTGGAGCCGGAGCCGCACGACGTGCCGCTGGATGCGATCTTGAACGACAACGGGGTGGTTTGGCCGTTGTCTTGAGGCTTTTGCTGCTCTGAGGTTTTTGCGCGGCCAAGG
>CAMLOF010000037.1 GCA_946481585.1 uncultured Macromonas sp.
GTGTGGGAGCCGCTGCTGCCCGCGCTGACCGCCGGGCGCGCCTGCACGGTGGTGGACCACGGCATGGCCGACAGCCTGCCGCGCATGGCCCAGCAGTTGCTGGACACCGCGCCTGACAGGTTTGCCATTGCCGGGCATTCCATGGGCGCGCGCGTGGCGCTGGAAGTGTTGCGCCAGGCGCCAGGGCGGGTGACGCGTGTGGCGCTGCTCGACACCGGCTACCAGGCCCGTGCAAGCGGTGCCGCCGGGGAAGAAGAGGCCCGCAAGCGCCACGCGCTGCTGGCGTTGGCCCGGGGGCAAGGTGTGCGCGCCATGGCCACGGCCTGGGTGCAGGGCATGGTCCATCCTGCTCGTCTGGGTGATACGCCGCTGATCGAAGCCATTCTGGCGATGTTCGAGCGCAAGTCGGCAGACGTGTTTGCCTGCCAGATACACGCACTGCTGGAGCGGCCGGATGCCAGCGATGTGCTGGCCAGTTTGCAGGTGCCAACGCTGATCCTTTGCGGCCGCCAGGACGGCTGGGCGCCCGTGGCGCAGCACGAGGCGATGCAAAGGCTTGCGCCCGGTTCCGTGCTGAATGTCATTGAGGATGCTGGCCACATGGCGCCCATGGAACGCCCTGAGGCTGTGACCGGTGCACTTGTACACTGGCTCGCATCATGATGACGCCCCTGGAATGCCTGCTGGCAGAAAAGGCCTGCCGCGACGTGGTGCTGGCTGCTGCGGATGCGGTGGATGCGCAGGAATACGATGCACTGGTGCGCCTGTTCACCCCTGACGCAACATTGGTGCGCCCGGGCGGCCAGCCCTTGCAGGGGCGCGAGGCCATCCTGGCCGCATACGCTGCACGCGACCAGGACCGGTTGACCCAGCACCTGATCTGCAATCACGTGGTTCATGTGGAGCCGCAGGGCTCGGCGCTGTCGCGCTGCCGCGTGTTGCTGTGGAGCGGCAAGCGCAGTGACCCGCTCACGCCCAAGGGCCGACCGGCTGACCCTGCCGAGCAGGTTGGCGAGATTGTTGACCGGCTGAAACTCACGCCAGAGGGTTGGCGCATAGAGCGCCGCGACGCCAGTTTCACCCTGTTCCGCTGAGGCACGGGCTGGCGGGCGGGATAATCGCTGCATTGCAGCAGCGTCAGTGTCCGCCATGTCAGAACAAAGCGCCAACAGGGAGCGCGCGCCCTCCGAACCTCGCCGCCGGAACTTCCGCCAGATGGGCCGCGCCGTCTTGCGTTCGGCGCTGCGCATCACGCTGGTGCTGGTGCTGATTTTGGTGGTGGCCATTGGCGCCTTCGCGGTCTGGGAGGCTGAACACTCCCGCGTTCAGGCAGCCGAGGCCAGCCGCTACGCCGCCACCCTGCACCACGAGTTGGGCAAGGGGCCGAGCGAGCACATACGCTTTCCTACCCATGGGCCGTTCGACGAGCGGCTGGGCTACACGCGCATTCCCTACTTCACCCAGCGCTTGCAGGCCCGTGGATTCGATGTGGCCGAGCAGGCGCGCCACAACGACGCGCTGCTGGCGCACCAGGACCGGGGGCTTTTTGCCCCCTACGCGGAAAAATCCCAGGCGGGCCTGACCGTGCTGGACTGCCGCCGCGAACCCATCTACGCCTTCCGCTACCCCTTTCGGCATTTCGAATCCTTCGACAGCGTGCCGCCCGTGCTGGTGCAGGCGCTGCTGTTCATCGAGAACCGCGACCTGCTCGACGAAAAACGCCCCCACATGAACCCCGCCGTGGATTGGGTGCGCTTCACCCGAGCCGTGCTGGGGCAGGTGGGCAGCAAGCTCCACCCCGAGATGGACACCCCCGGTGGCAGCACACTGGCGACCCAGATCGAGAAATACCGCCATTCGCCCGACGGCATCACGCAGGACGCACGCGAGAAGCTGCGCCAGATGGTTTCGGCTTCCGTGCGCGCCTACCGGCAGGGGGAAGAGACTTTGCCCGTGCGCCGCCAGTTGGTGCTGGACTACCTGAACACCGTGCCCCTGTCTGCCGCGCCGCGCCATGGCGAGGTCAACGGCCTGGGTGACGGGCTGTGGGTCTGGTTCGGCACCGACCCGGAACGTGCCCGCCACCTGCTGGCGCCGCTGGACGGCCCGCCCGACGGGCAGGGCGAGATCGACCTGGCCGAACGGGCACAGGTGTTGCGCCAGGCCGTGTCGCTGATGATCGCGCACCGGCGGCCTTCGTGGTACCTGGCGCAGGGGCGCGACGATTTGAACCAGAGCACGGACGCCCACCTGCGCCTGCTGGCGGCCGAAGGCATCATCGACGCCGCCACGCGCGACGAGGCCCTGCGCCAGCCCCTGGTGTTCCGCGACATGGCGCGCAACCCGCCGCTGTTGCCCGCGCAGTCCGGCAAGGGCACCACTGCCGTGCGCACCCGGCTGGCGGGTCTGCTCGACACCTCGCTCTACGGCCTGGACCGGCTCGACGCCGAGATGTCCGCCACGCTGCACGGCCAGTTGCAGTCGGCGGTCACGGACTTTCTGGGTAAGCTCTCCGACCCCGCCTTTGCCCGCGAAAAAGGGCTGTTTGGCGAACGGTTGCTGCAACCCGGCAACTTTGGCGAGGTGCGCTACAGCTTCACTCTGTGGGAAACCACCCCGCAGGGCAACCAGGTGCGCGTGCAGACCGACACCACCGCGCAGCCGCTGGACATCAACGAAGGCAGCAAACTGGAACTGGGCTCCACCGCCAAGCTGCGCGTGCTGGCCACCTACCTGGAGCTGGTGGCCGAACTGCACGAACGCCTGGCCCCGCTGCCACCCGACCAGCTGCGCGCCACCGAGGTGGACCGGCAGGACAGCCTGACCCGCTGGGCCGTGGACTACCTGCTGGGGGCCGAAGACCGCGACCTGAACAAGATGCTGGACGCTGCCATGGACCGGCGGTTTTCTGCCAACCCGGCGGAGAACTTCTTCACCGGCGGCGGATTGCACACCTTTGGCAACTTCAACCGCGACGACAACAGCCGCAACCCCACGCTGCGTGAAGCCATGCAGGCTTCGATCAACCTGCCGTTTGTGCGGCTGCTGCGCGAGGTGGTGCGCCACACCATGGTGCAATTGCCGGGCAGCACCGCGCGCCTGCTGCAGGACGAAAGCGACCCGCGCCGCGAGGAGTACCTGGCCCGCTTTGCCGACCGCGAAGGCCAGACCTTTGTGCGCCGCTTCTGGCGCAAGACCGATGGCCGCGAGCCGGAAGAACTGCGCGCCATGCTGCTCGACGGGCTGGGTGCATCTGCCGAGCGTCTGGCCGCCGTCTTCCGTTACCTCGAACCCGGCGCTTCGCCCCAGGCGCTGGCGGTGTTCCTGAACGACCGGCTGGGCGACAGGGCGCCTGGCCCAGACCGCGTGCTGCAACTGCACCAGCGCTACGCACCAGACGCGTTCGACCTGCCCGACCGCGGGTTTGTGGCACGCCTGCACCCGCTGGAGCTGTGGGTGGTGGCCTACCGCCTGAAACACCCCCAGGCCACCTTGACGCAGGCGCTGGCCGCCAGCGCCGCCGAACGGCAGGCCGTGTACCGCTGGCTGTTCCAGACGCGTGCCAAGGACGCCCAGGACTCGCGTATCCAGACCATGCTGGAAGTTGAAGCCTTCGGCGAGATTCACCGCCGCTGGGCCCGGCTCGGCTATCCCTTCGGCCAGTTGGTGCCGTCGCTGGCCACGGCCCTGGGCAGCTCGGGCGACCGGCCTGCTGCCTTGGTTGAACTCATGGGCATCATCGTCAACGACGGTGTGCGCCAGCCGTCACGGCGAATCTCGGCCTTACGCTTCGCGCAGCACACGCCTTGGGAAACGTCTTTCCAGCCCACGGCGGACGAAGGCGAACGCGTGATGGCGCCCGAGGTGGCACGTGCCTTGCGGCGGGCGCTTTCCGAAGTGGTGGAGCGTGGTACAGCCCGGCGTCTGGCCGGGAGCTTCCGTGCCAGCAATGGTGAAGACTTGTCGCCCGGCGGCAAGACGGGCACTGGCGACAACCGCGTCGTTGTCAAAGGGCGCAGCACCTACGCCCTCAACCGCACGGCCACGTTCGTGTTCTACCTGGGGCCCAAGCACTTCGGCAGCATCACGGCCTACGTGGTCGGCACCAACGCGGCGAGCCACAGCTTCACGTCAGGCCTGCCGGTGCAAATCCTGCGCTCAATGGGGCCCATCCTCATGCCGCACCTGGACCCTGGGGTGGACGGCGGCTGCCCGCACTGATGCTTTCCTGATGCCGTGCGTGTTAGTGTGAGACATGTCCCAGGGCTTTCACATCGAACACCTGCTCGGCCAGCGCCTGCGCTGGGCGCCGCTGCTTGTGTGGGGGCTGGCCTGGACGGCCATGGCCGTGCTGGACGAGCGCATGGACCTGGCCAACAAAGCCCTGGTGGTGGTGCTGGGGGCTGCGCTCACCGGCCTGTGGTGGGGCGCCAGAGCATCGCTGCTGGCGGGTGTGGTGGCGGTCCTGGCATTCAACGTGGCGTTCGTGCCGCCGCGAGGAACGCTGTCGGTGGACTTGCGCCAGCACCTGTTGCTGCTCGTGGCCACGCTGGGGGTGAGCGGCACGGTCGCCTGGCTCATGGCGCGGCTGCGCCAGCTGGCCTTGGACGCGAGCCTGCACGCCGAACGTTCTGACCAGTTGCGCGCCATGGGCGATTTGCTGCGCGCCAGTGACGACCCCACTGAACAGTTGCCCGCCCTTCAGGCGTGGCTGGCGCGCATGGGCGCGGCCGACGTTCTGGTGTTGCTGCGTTTGCCAGCAGAGGCACCGGGCACGCACACCGAGCGGCTGCTCGGGGCGGCCAGCGCCGACGAGGCCATGGGTCTGCGCCTTTGCGCGCAAGACGGGCGAGCCATGGGGCCTTTCACCGCGCGGCACGCGGAGCAGCGCGGCTGGTACCTGCCCCTGCGCGGGCGGGTGGCGTCCCAAGGGGCGGTGCTGGTGCGCCACGGCGAGGGCGCGCAGCTGTCCATGGACTCGCTGCAACACGCTCAAGCCTTGTGCGACCAGATGGGGCAGGCCCTGGAGCGTTGGCAGGCCCTTCGCCTGGCCGCCACCGCGCGCGAGCAAGCGCAGGGGCAGGCCTTGCGCAATACGCTGCTGGCGGCCATTGCGCACGACCACCGCACGCCGTTGGCCACCATCCTGGGAGCCGCCAGTTCACTGCACGACCAGGACGAGCGGCTGAGCGCGCCACAGCGCCGTCAGCTGGCCGCCACCATCATCGACGAGGCAGGCCAACTGTCCCGCTTGACCGAGAACACACTGCAGCTGGCACGGCTGGGGGCTGTGGGGCTGGACGTTCAAAAAGACTGGGAATCTCCAGAGGAAATCGTGGGAACCGTGATGCGGCGGCTGCGCCAGCGCGGTGCTCCGGCGCGCCTGCGCCCAAGGCTGGAGCCCGCACTGCCCCTGCTGCGGTGCGATGCCGTGCTGCTGGTGCAGATGCTGGACAACCTGATCGACAACGCCTTCAAGCACGCACCCGAATCCACGGCGGTGGACCTGCTGGTGCGCCGCGAGGGGAACATGCTGTGCCTGGCGGTGTGTGACCGCGGTCCAGGCATTGATGCGGCCTTGCAGGCGCAGTTGTTCGAGCCCTTCCAGCGCGGGGGTGACCAGCGCTCCACACGCGGTGCGGGCGTGGGGCTGGCCTTGTGCCGGGCGATTGCGCGTGCCCATGGTGGTGACATTCAATGGCGCCCGCGCCGCGCGGGTGGCAGCCGCTTCGAGGTGCGCTTGCCGCTGGAGCCCCAGCCCAGCCAGCCCCAACCCCAAGAAACCGGCGAGGCCAGTTCATGAGTCTGACTGTGCTGTTGGTGGAGGACGACCGGGAGCTGCGCGCCACGCTGCGCCAGTCGCTCATGGTCGAGGGCTACCGCGTGCTGCCCGCCGCCAGCCTGGCCGATGCACGGGCGCTGCTCGCCAATGCAGCGTCTGATGGCGGTGTTGACCTGGTGTTGCTCGACCTCGGCCTGCCCGATGGAGATGGCGAGACTTTGTTGCAGACCTTGCGACGCGCGCAGGGCACCCCGCTCATCGTGGTCACCGCGCGGCATGACGACGCTATCAAGGTCCGCCTGCTGGATGCGGGAGCTGACGACTACCTGGTCAAACCCTTCAGCCTGGCCGAGCTGCTTGCCCGCATGCGCGTGGCGCTGCGGCACCGTGGCACGCTGCTGCGCCCGGCGGTGCGCCAGTACACGCACGCAGGCCTGCATGTGGACCTGGAGGCTCACAAGGTGTGGCGTGATGGCAGTGAGGTTCACCTCACGCCTACCGAGTACAAGCTGCTGGCCCGGCTGGTGCGCCAGGCTGGGCAGGTGGTCACGCACCGGCAGTTGCTGGCCGACGTGTGGGGGGCGGAGTTCACCGAACACACCCATTACCTGCGCCTGTACATGGGGCAACTGCGCGCCAAGCTGGAGGCGGAACCTGCCGATCCGCGCTTGTTGCTCACCGAACCCGGGGTGGGCTACCGCCTGGCAGATGCCGCTGAATGAATCCAGCGCGCTGATCCATATGCGTTCCTGATGCGGTTCGCGGGACAGTGACAACCGTCTCCACTGTTTCGGGAACACATGAACATCGCATCCACACCCGCCCCCGTGTCCGGCGCCGGGGAATCCGGTCAGCCGCTTCACCGCCAGGGCCTGGCAGCACTCACACTCGGGGCCGTCGGCGTCGTCTATGGCGACATCGGCACCAGCCCGCTCTACACGGTCAAAGAGGTGTTTGCTCCCCACACCGGTGTGCCGCTCGACGCAGCGCACCTCATCGGCGCCGTGTCGGTCATCTTCTGGGCACTGATGCTGGTGGTCACGCTCAAGTACGTGACCCTCATCCTGCGCGCCGACAACCATGGCGAGGGCGGCGGGCTGGCCCTCACCGCCCTGGCGGCGCAGGCCGTCAAGTCCCGCCCGGCGCTGCGCAGTGCCCTGCTGTTGCTGGGCGTGTTCGGCGCCACACTGTTCTACGGTGACAGTCTCATCACCCCGGCCATTTCGGTGCTGGGCGCGATGGAAGGGCTGGAACTGGTGACACCTGCGCTCAAGGACTACGTGGTGCCCATTTCCGTGGTCATTCTCGTTGCGCTGTTCCTGATGCAGCGCCACGGCACGGCTTTTGTGGGGCGCTTTTTTGGTCCCATCATCGTGCTGTGGTTTGTGGTGCTGGGCATCACGGGCGTGCTGCATATCGCGCAGCAACCGGCCATACTCGCGGCCCTCAATCCCTGGTACGCGTGGGCTTTCCTGGCCGAGCGGGGCTGGCACCTTTTCGCCGCCATGGGCGCCATCGTGCTGGCCATCACCGGCGCCGAGGCCCTGTACGCCGACATGGGGCATTTCGGGCGACGGCCCATCCGCCTGGCCTGGACTGGTCTGGTGCTGCCGTCCCTGGCGCTGAATTACCTGGGCCAGGGCGCCTTGCTGATGGCCGACCCCAGCGCCATCGAAAACCCTTTCTACCGCCTGTTCCCGGACGACTGGGTCCTTCCCGCGCTGGTACTGGCCACGCTTGCAGCCATCATCGCTTCGCAGGCCGTCATCTCGGGTGCCTATTCCATGACCAAGCAGGCCATGCAGCTGGGCTTTCTGCCCAGGCTGGCAGTGCGTTACACCTCTGCACGCGAGATGGGACAGATCTACATGCCCGCGGTCAACTGGGCGCTGCTGGC
This sequence comes from uncultured Macromonas sp., assembly GCA_946481585.1. The sequence goes on from CAMLOF010000037.1 coordinate 7,680, forward strand.
TGGGGTGATCGCGGCAGTGCTGTTCTTCGGCAGTTCATCGGCGCTGGCTGCGGCCTACGGCATCGCCGTCACCTTGACGATGATGATTACCACCATCCTCACCTACTTCGTGGTGCGCGAAGGCTGGCGCCTGCCTGCCCCGGTGGCCATCGGGGCCACGGTCTTCTTCTTGCTGGTGGACGCTTTGCTGGTGGCGGGTTGTGCGGTCAAGTTCTTGGACGGCGGCTGGTTCCCGCTGGCGCTGGGGTTGCTGATGTTCGGGGTGATGAGCACCTGGGCGCGGGGGCGTGAGTTGCTGCTGGGCAGCATCCGCCGCGACGGCCTGGCGTTGCAGGACTTCATCGACACCCTGGACACCCGCTCGCTCAACCGGGCGTCCCGCACGGCAGTCTATGCCGTGGCCGACCCCACCACCGTGCCACAGGCATTGCTGCACAACCTCAAGCACAACCAGGTGCTGCACGAGCGCAACGTCATTCTCACCGTCATGTTCCACGAAGTGCCCTGGGTGCCCATGGAGCGGCGCGTGCAGGTGGACGCCCTCGGTCACGGGTTCTGGCGCGTCACGGTGAACTTCGGTTTCATGAACACCCCCGATGTGCCCCAGGCCCTCACGCTGACTCAGCAACAGGGCCTGCACATTCCGGTGTTCGAGACGACCTACTTCCTCAGCCGCGAAACGGTGGTGCCCACGCCCGGCGAAGGCATGAACAACTGGCGTGAGCGCCTGTTCGCGGCGATGAGCCGCAACGCGGGCGGCGTGGTCGAGTTTTTCAAGCTGCCCAGCAACGCAGTGGTCGAACTGGGCACCCGGGTGCAGATCTGAGCCTGGCTCAGATGCCGAGCATCTTCTTCGCCTCGCCCAGCAGCTTCATCGACTCATCGTGTTTGCCAGCCTTGTGAGCGGTTTCACCGTCGGCACGCAGCTGCTTCACCTTGGTCATGGCCGCTGCGTCCATCATGGGCTGGGTGGCCAGCTTGGCGTCAATGGCCGCCATCTCCTTGGGGCAACTGTTGGCCCAGGTCAATGGGGCAAAGATCAGCATGCCAAGGGCCAGAACGATGTGTTTCATGGTGCAACCTCGTTGAAGTGAACCGGGCCTGAAACACTAAGCCCCCTGGCGTTGGCTGTCAACGCGGCAGGGGGCAACTGCAATGGCGGCAGGGTTTTGGGGCCTGCCGTGTTCGCCAAGGGTCAGGATTTCTGCGGTGCCACGGCCATGTGGCTGGTCTTCAGGTCCATCAACACCTCGGGTTCCTCGGTCTCTTGCGCGGTGGGGTGGTCCAGCCCCGCATGCAGGCGCTGGGTGTCAAGGTCGCCAGTCCATTTGGCCACCACCAGGGTTGCCACGCCGTTGCCCACCAGGTTGGTCAGGGCGCGGGCTTCCGACATGAAGCGGTCAATACCCAGAATCAACGCCAGCCCGGCCACGGGCACATGGCCCACGGCAGACAGCGTGGCCGCCAGCACAATGAAGCCGCTGCCCGTGATACCCGCCGCGCCCTTGGATGTGAGCAGCAGCACGGCCAGCAGAGTGAGCTGCTGCGTCAGCGTCATCGGCGTGTCGGTGGCCTGCGCCACGAACACGGCGGCCATCGTCAGGTAGATGGAGGTGCCGTCCAGATTGAACGAGTAGCCCGTGGGAATCACCAGGCCCACCACCGACTTGCGTGCCCCCAGGTTCTCCAGCTTTTCCATCATGCGCGGCAGCACCGATTCGGAAGAAGACGTGCCCAGCACGATCAGCAGTTCCTCTTTGATGTAACGCACGAACTTGAAGATGCTGAACCCGTGGAAGCGGCTGATCAGGCCCAGCACCACGAACACGAAGAGCAGGCACGTCAGGTAGAACGAGCCCATGAGCTTGCCCAGCGAGAACAGCGAGTCCACGCCGTACTTGCCGATGGTGAAGGCCATGGCCCCGAAGGCGCCGATCGGGGCGACCTTCATGATGATGCCGACGATGTCGAACAGCACGTGCGAGAACTTCTCGATGAAGTCGAACACCATGGTGCCGCGCCCGCCAAACTTGTGCAGGGCAAAACCGAACATCACGGAAAACAGCAGCACCTGCAGGATTTCGCCCTTGGCGAAGGCGTCCACCACCGAAGTGGGAATCACGTTCAGCAGGAAGTCCACCGTGCCCTGCATCTTGCCGGGCTGGGTGTAGGCGGCAATGCCCTTGGTGTCCAGCGTGGCGGGGTCAACGTGCATGCCAGAGCCGGGCTGGATCAGGTTCACCACCACCAGGCCGATGACCAGCGCCAGGGTGGACACGATCTCGAAGTACAGCAGGGCCAGCCCGCCGGTCTTGCCCACGCGCTTCATGTCCTCCATACCGGCGATGCCCACCACCACCGTACAGAAGATGATCGGCGCGATGATCATCTTGATCAGCTTGATGAAGCCGTCACCCAGAGGCTTCATCTGCGTGCCAAGTTCGGGGTGGAAGTGGCCCAGCAGCACACCCACCGTAACGGCGAACAGAACCTGTGCGTAAAGGGATTTGTAGATCGGTTTGCGCGGGGCAGCGGCCGCTGCCGGAGCGAGGTTGGTGGTTGACATAAGGGGCTCTCGTACTTGGAAAAAAGCCCCGAAGTTGTCCCGGCTCGGGGCGGTACGCAACGATACGGATACCCCCGCGGGTCGCCAACTGTGGCGTTCAACAGTCGGGTAAACCCTAATATGACTGCGGGTTTGCGGCGTCAGGGTGCCTGCAAGGCTTGCCGAACGTCTCGCAGCAAGGCGGGTCCGACGGTTCGCTCAAACGTCTGGTACACCGGCTCCACCTGGCGTTTGAGTTCGGCACGCTGTGCAGGTGTCAACGTGTGCACCCGCAAGCCCGGCGTGCTTCGCAAGGTGTCCAGCGCCTGCTGGTCCAGCTCGGCAGACAGGCGGTTACCCAGCGCCAGTGCTTCGGCCAGCGCCTGGCCCAGCAGTTCGCGGTCTGCTGGTGCCAGGCTGTTCCAGAAGCGCGGGTTGCTCACTACCGCGTAACCCAGGTAGCCATGGCGGGTGAGTGAAACGTCGCTCTGCACACTGGCCAGCCCTTGGGTGATGAAGTTGGACAAGGGGTTCTCGGCACCGTCCACCACCCCTTTGGCCAATGCACTGCGCGTTTCGCCGAAGGGCAGCACCACCGCCTGCGCGCCCAGAGCGCGCATCTGCGCCACCAGCACGCGCGACGCCTGCACCCGCAGGCGTTGACCCTGAAAGTCGGCGGGTGTCGTCAGCGGTCGCCGTGCGCTCATTTGCTTGAAGCCGCTGTCCATGAAGCCCAGCCCCACCATCTGTTGGCGTTCGAGCCGGTCAAGCAGTTGGCGGCCCAAGGGGCCTTGGGTCACGCGACGCACTTCGTCCAGGTTGTTGAAGAGGAAGGGCAGGTCGAACACCTCGAACTCTGGCACACCAGCCGTGCCGAATTTGGAGAGCGATGGCGCCAGCAGTTCCACGGCGCCCAGCCGCAGGGCCTCCATTTCGTCTTCGTCGCCGTAGAGTTGTGAGTCGGGGTAGACCTCCACCCGCAGGCGGCCCTTGCCGCGCTCTTCAACCAGTTTCTTGAAGTGCTGGGCCATGCGGCCCTTGGGGGTGTCGGCCGCCACCACGTGGGAAAAACGAACCAGCACCCCGGGCCGCTCAGCCTGTGCTGACAGGCCCAAAGCCAGCGCCAGTGCGCCCAGCGCCCAGCACGCCAGGCGCCTGCGCAGGTTGGGTGTGCGGTCCGTCATGTCCGCTATGCTAGCGGCAACTCCCCCAGCCATGACGCCCGAGCCCGCCATCGACTTTGACCTGCTCGACCTGGACGTGCGCCAGGCTTCGGCACTGAACCGGCGCGCGTTGCGCTGGCTGACGGCGTTGCTGCTGCTGGTGGCGCTTTCCATCGGCGGCCTGGTGGCATTCCTGTTCCAGGCAGAGGCGCAGGAAGAGGCGCGCCGGGATGCCGCCGATGCCGAGTGGCTGGACCAGACCTTGCGCTTTCATTTCCGGCGGCTGGAGGCCGATCTGACCTTGCTCGCCAGACGCGAAGGGCCGCAGGGCTACGGCGCGGTTCTTGAGCGGGCGGGCCAGTTGTGGCGCGGGCAGGGCGTGGTGGTCCACCACGCCTGGCTGGACGCAGCGGCGCAGCCCTTCGCTGGCAACTGGCCCGCGCAGTGGGCGCCCCTGACGGACGACCCCGCACAGGCAGGCGCCATTGCCGTGATGCTGGACACGGCGAGGGGGCTGCGGCGCCCGGCCTACGCGGGGCCCCTGCCTTCGCCAGATGGATCTGCTCATTGGCTGTGGCTGGCGGTCCCCGCTTTCAGCGGCGAACGCTTTGTGGGCAGTTATGTGGCGGTCATCCACGTGGGCCGTGCGCTGGAACAGGCAGTGCCAGGCTGGTTCTTGCAGGAACATGCCTTGCGTTCCATCTTCACCACAGGACATGTTGAAACCAATGACGCAGGTGAGCGGTACACCGTGCCTGTGAATCTGCCGGGGGCGCAGTGGACGCTCGGCGTGCGTGTGCTGCAGGCCCAGCCTGCTCGGGCACCCAGGGTATTCTTTGCCGTGGCGTTGGTGTGTTTGCTCAGCATGTCTGCAGCGCTTTACTGGCTGGCGCGTGACGCATCGCGCAGGCGGCGGGCCGAGGCCCGCCTGCAATCCCAGGTGGCCCTGCGCACCGCCATGGAGCGCGCCGTCACCCTGGGCCTGTGCGCCTGGGGGGGCGACGGTCGGCTGCTTTACGCCAACCACGCCTTTGCCCGGCTGCTTGGGCGGGAGCCTGCCGATGTGGCGCGGCAGACCGTCGAACAGCCCTGGTGGCCCTTGGCAACGCCACCGGGCCAGAATGTTCCGCCAGAGGGGCTTGAACAGCGCTGGACCAGGCCAGACGGCGAGTACCTGGACGTGCTTGTGCATGCGGCTCCCATGGCGCACGCCGATGGACGCGTAGCCGGGTGGATGGCTTCTGCGCTGGACGTGACGGAGCGCAGGCGCATCGAACGGCTCGCCGCCAGCCAGCAGGAAAAACTCGAAGCCAGCGCCCGCCTGGTGGCGGTGGGGGAGGTGGCCTCCACCCTGGCCCACGAGCTCAACCAACCGCTCGGCGCACTCAGCGGCTTTGCCAACGGCCTGCTCAACCGCGTGCGCGAAGGCAGCATCACCCTGGAGCAGGCCGTGCCCGTGGTCGAGCGCATGGAACGGATTGCGCAGAAGGCCGGGCGCGTCATACAGCGTGTGAACGCCTTTGCGCGGCGGCAGGAGATGGCGCCCCAAGCCACCGACCTGAGCGCCTTTGTGCAACGTGTGGCGGGGCAACTCACCTTGCCGCCGGGCGTCAGCCTGACTTTGCAGTTGCCCAGCCACCCCGTCAGCGTGCCCGCAGATGCGCTGTTGCTGGAGCACGCCGTGCACAACCTGGTGCTCAACGCTACCGAATGGGCGCCCCGGGGCGTCTTGCACCCCGCACGGGTACGGGTAACGCTGGAAGAACAGGAGTTGCAAGCGGTGCTGCTGGTGGAAGACAGCGGCCCCGGCGTCGCGCCAGAGGATGCTGCATCCATCTTCGAAGCCTTCCACACCCGCAAGCCGGGCGGCATGGGCATGGGGCTGTCCATCTGTCGCTCCATTGTCGAAGCGCACCACGGCCGCCTGGAGGTGGGGCGCAGCACTGAGCTGGGCGGGGCACAATTCACACTCTGGCTGCCCAAGAACCCATGAACCCCACAGTGCATATCGTTGACGACGACGCGGACTTCCGCGATGCGTTGGCGTGGCTGCTCGATTCGCGTGGCTTGCCTGCGCGCACCTGGGCGGGGGGCGATGTGTTCCTGCAGGCGCTGCGTGGCGGGCCGCGCCCCTGGCCTTGCAGCGTGGTGTTGCTCGACATCCGCATGGAGCCGCTGTCTGGCCTGGCCACCTTTGAGGAACTCAAAGCCCAGGGCTGGCCGTGGCCGGTGCTTTTTTTGACCGGACATGGCGACGTGGGCATGGCGGTAGCCGCCGTCAAGAACGGCGCCTGGGACTTTCTGGAAAAACCGTTTCAGGACAACCAGCTGGTGGACAAGGTTGAAGCGGCACGGCAGGCCGCGCTGGACTGGCAGGCGAGTGAACAGGAGCGCCTGAACTTCCAGCAGGCCCTGGCGGGCCTGAGCGCGCGTGAGCGCGAAGTGCTGGATGAACTGCTGCAGGGCCACTACAACAAGAACATTGCCGACCACCTTGGCATCACCCAGCGCACAGTGGAATTTCACCGCGCCAACATCTTCGAAAAGCTACAGGTGCAGTCGGCCATTGAACTGGCCCACCGCATGGGGCTGTACGGCCGCCCCGGCACCTGAGTCGCCGCTTATTGCAAGAAGCCGATGCGCGTCTTGCTGCCACCCTGCCTGGGCAGGTCTTCCGCCTCTATCGCCTCTCGTCGGGCCAGCCGAGCATTGCCAAAGCCAGTCATCAGCGCCCGCCGCATCTCGCGCGGGGCCAGCGTGGCCAGCTGGTCCAGCACATCATCGGCAGGCTCCTCGGCGAACAGGCGGCCCCAGTCGTGCTCCTCGCGCAGTGCCTGGTAGATCTGCCGCGCGATCTGGCGGGCGGCCTCCGGGCTCGGCGACTCGATCTGGAACACGTTCATGCGGTTGAGGATGGGCTCGGGGATGCCGCGCTCGTCGTTGGCGGTGGTGATCCAGATCACCTGGCTGGCGTCGATCGGCACCTCGGCGAATTCGTCGATGAAGTGCTGCGCCGTGTCGTGCTCGAGCAGGCTGTAGAGCGCACCCAGCGGGTCGTACTGGGCGTCGGCACTGGCCTTGTCGATCTCGTCCACCACGATCACGGGGTTGGCGTATTGCCCGTCCACCAGGGCCTCGAACACCTTGCCGGGCCGGGCGCCTTTCCATTGCGATGACGAGCCCGACAGCAGCCAGCCCGCCGTCATGGAACTCATCGGCACCAGGTTCATGGTGGTGCCCAGCAGGTCGGCCACCTTGCGCGCGAAGTGCGTCTTGCCCACCCCGGGCGGGCCCAGCAGCAGCATGGGGGTGAGTTCCAGGTTGTCCTGGCTGTCCTGGCTCAGCGCCACGTGGCGGCGCAGATCGTCCAGCGGTTCGCCGAAATTGGGGAGCTGGTCGTAGAGGGCGGCCATGTCCGGCACACCCGAAGGCTTGACCGCGAAGCGCTGCGGTCCACGTTCCAGCATGCGCTCGTAGGTGGAGCGCAGGCTTTCGTGTTCGCGTTCGTTGCCCTGGGCCTGCAGCTTGGCAAGTTTGCGTTCCACGTCATCGGCGCGGAACACGCTGCGCATACGGGCAATGGGCAGCCCGAGAGAGGGTACGGTGAGGCTGGTCGAGCTCATCGGGTTCTCCTTCACGACACTGTGCTTTCATTCAAGCACAGTGCGTGCCAGCATTCAATGCCGGAATAACCCCGGTGAACCCGCCAGTTGCGAAATTCAGACGCCGTTGCCGCCGATGAGCTGCTGCAGTTCGCCGGACTCGTACATCTCCATCATGATGTCGGAGCCGCCGATGAACTCGCCCTTGACGTACAGCTGGGGAATGGTCGGCCAGTTGCTGTATTCCTTGATGCCCTGGCGCACTTCCTGGTCTTCCAGCACGTTGACGGTGGTCAGCGTGCGCGGGTCCACGCCGCAGGCCTTGAGGATTTGCACCGCGCGGCCGGAGAAGCCGCACATGGGGAAGCTTGCCGTGCCCTTCATGAAGAGCACGATGTCGTTGTTCTTGACCAGTTGGTCGATGCGTTGCTGGGTGTCGCTCATGGTTGCCGTTTCCAAAAAGTGGGTGCAGCCCTAGGCCGCGTGTTCCATGCCCCGGATTATCCCCGTTGCGGGGAGTCCCCTTCAAACGGTGTGGGTTGGCCCGGCCAGACGCCACCCGTGCAGCGCACGTGTCCGGCCAGGTCTTGCCGGTGTTCGACCCTGCCGTAGCCCGCTTGTTCCAGCAGCCGGGCCACGTCAACGCCCTGGTCCCAGCCGTGTTCCAGGAGCAGGTGACCGCCCGGCCGCAGGTGCGCGCGTGCCTGCGCCACGATCTCGCGGATGTCGTCCAGGCCATCGGCACCGCTGGCCAGGGCCTGCAGGGGCTCATGCGTGAGCGCGGCCAGGTGCGGGTCGTCAGCGCGGATGTAGGGCGGGTTGCTCACGATCAGGTCGAAGCGGGCGGGTTGGGCGTTCGACGGCCAGTCACGCAGCCAGTGGCCCAGGCGGAAGCGCACGGGCAGGCTCAACCGCTCGGCGTTGCCCCGTGCCACGGCCAGCGCGTCGGCGCTGGCGTCCACGGCCCACACCTGTGCATCGGGGCGGCGGTGTTGCAGCGCCAGGGCAATGGCGCCGCTGCCGGTGCCCAGGTCCAGCACGGTGGGGGCGGTCTGGCCTGCCAGCACATCCAGCGCCCAGTCCACCAGGGTTTCGGTGTCGGGGCGTGGGTCCAGCACGCGGGCGTCCACTTGCAGGGTGAGCCCATGGAATTCGCGCTGCCCCACCAGGTAGGCCACGGGTTCACCCGCCAGGCGGCGCTGGCACAGTGCGGTGAACCGTTCAGTGGCCTCCGTGGGCAAGGTGTCGCTGTCGTGCGCAATCAGCCAGGCGCGGTCGTGGTGCTCGCGGCCCAGGCAGTGCAGCAGCAGCACCTGGGCGTCCAGGCGG
>CAMLOF010000038.1 GCA_946481585.1 uncultured Macromonas sp.
GTGACGCTGGAGTTCAGCAACACCACGCCGCTGCCCGCCAAGATCTACGCAGGCGAGGGTTGCGCGCAGGTGCTGTTCTTCGAGAGCGACGAGGACGACGTTTGCGAGGTCAGCTACAAGGACCGCGGCGGCAAGTACCAGGGGCAGCACGGCGTGACCCTGCCGCGTGCCTGACGGCGTTGCGGGCCATGTCTGCCGCAGACTTTTTGCGTTTTGGCCTGCCGGTGACCGGTGAGGCCGAGCATTCGCATCCAAAGCCGGAGCGGCTGCTGGCGGGCAACCCGCTGCGCGAAACCTGGAATGCTCTGGACGCCGAGATTACCGGCGCAAGCACCTTGAGCACGGGAGTTTGGCGTTGTGAGCCCGGCCATTGGCGCATTGCTTTCGGGCCCACCGAGCGCGAAGTTTTCACGGTATTGCAGGGCCGTTGCCGTGTGCATGCGGCCAGTGGCGGCATGCAAGAGGCTGGCCCTGGCCAAGCCATCCATATTCCTCCGGGTTTCGAGGGTTCGTTCGAGGTACTGGAGACTGTGACGAAGGTTTACGTCATCGTCGAGTGAACATCGGCCAGGGGCAGGCAGACCGTGGCGCGCAGGCCGGTGCTGGCGGGGTCGGTGTCTTTTCGGTTGCGCAGGTCAATTTGCCCGCCCAATGTCTGCACGATGGAGTGGCAGATAGACAAGCCCAGCCCGGCACCGTGCAGGGCACCGCTGGCGGTTGCGAATGGCTGGAACAGGCGATCCTTCAGTTCGGCAGAAATGCCCGGGCCACTGTCCTGAATGGTGAGGCAACCCTGGCCCGTTTCAGCGTCTTGTTCCAGGGTGATGTGCAGTTCCCCGCCTTCTGGTGTATGCCGTATGGCGTTGTGCAACAAGTTGCGCGCAAGTTCTTTGAGCGTCCATTCGTGAGCACGCACCCACACGGGTTGAATGTTCAGGTCAAAGTCGAGTTGCTTGTCCACCACCAAGGCCGAAACGTCCAAGGCTACAGTCCTTACCGCCTCTGCCCAGTTCACCACCGGCACGTCTGTCTGATTCCGCAGTTGCTCCACTTTCGCCAGTGCGAGCATCTGGTTTGCGAGTTCGGTGGCGCCCTGAACCGTGTGCATCATCTCTTGCAGGGCAATGGTGGGGTCCACATCGCCACGCAGCGCCGACTGCAATTGGGTGCGCAGCACCGCCAGCGGGGTTTTGAGCTGGTGCGACGAGTCGCGAACAAAACGTTTCTGGTGCTCCAGCAAATGGGAGAGTTTGGCCATGTGCTGGTTGGTGGCTACCAGCAGGGGTTTGAGCTCCAGCGGCGCATCGGACGTGTCGAACGGCTGCAAGTCGTTCTCGGGTCGCTGGTTCAATGCATCGCTCAGCCGCCGCACAGGGCTGGTAGCGTGTTGCACCACCAGGAACACCACCAGCCCAATCAGCGCGATCAAGGCAGCTTGGCGCCAGAGGGTGTCCACCAGTATTTGGCGTGCGAGCGTTTCCCGCAGTTCCAGGGTCTCGGCCACTTGAATGGTGGCCATGCCTTGGCCGCTTGCGCCGGCCACGGGCTGAAGAAGCACTGCCACGCGCACCGGTACGCCTTGGTACTCGGCGTCGTAAAAGTCCACCAACGCTGCGTAGAGTGTGCGGGTGGGAATGCGGCCCGTCCACACAGGCAGGTCGGGAAAGCCAGACACCATCTCGCCCGAAAAGCCCGTGACGCGGTAATAGATGCGGCTGCGGTTGTCGGCTTCAAAGGCTTCCAGGGCCGAGTAGGTGAGTGAGCCCATGAGGCGGAAGCCCCCGTCGTCGCCGGGTATGACTTCCAATTCTTCTCCGATGGCCTTGGCGGTGGCCAGCAGGGTTCGGTCGTAGGCGGTGTCGGCGGAGCGCAGGGCCTGCCGGTAGAGCACCACCGCGTTGACGACAAGGAAGATCACGACCGGCACCAAAATACCCAGCATGAGCTGGTTGCGCAACGACGCAGGTGGCCGCAGGCGCAGCTTCATGCTTGGGCCTTGAGCAGGTAGCCCAGTCCGCGCAGGGTGACGAGTTGAACGCCCATCTGCGCGATCTTTTTGCGCAGCCGGTAGACCACCACTTCAATGGCTTCGGACTGCACGTCGCCAGCATTGGGAAACACCAGTTCCAGCAGACGCTCTTTGGCGATGGCGTGGCCGGGGCGCTCCAGCAGCGCTCGCAGCAGGGCGGCTTCTCGCGGTGCCAGTTCAAGCGGCGTCTCCTGGAAGTACACCGCACCGCTTGCCGTGTCCACTCGGAAGCCGCAAAAAGCAGGGCGCTGCGAAACGTCAACGAAGGCGGCAGCAGGCGCCGGGGCGGAACGACGCGCCAGCGCATGCAGGCGGGCCTCCAGCTCATCCAGGTCGAAGGGTTTGGGCAGGTAGTCGTCGGCACCGGTCTTCAGACCCATGACCCTGTCGCCCACCGTACCGCGAGCCGTGAGGATGATGACGGGCGTGGAAAAGCCCGCCTGTCTGGCCTTGTGCAGCACTTGCAGGCCGTCCAGGCCAGGAAGCGTCAGGTCCAGCATCACCACGTCTGGCTGGCCGCTGGCCCACGCGTCCAGGGCTTGCCGCCCGTCTCCGCATATCTGCACCTGCATGCCACGGCGTTCCAGCGAGCGTTGCAGGCTGGCTTGCATGGCCGGGTTGTCTTCAATCAGTAGCAGTTTCATGGCTGGGCTGATTATGCGGCGCATGCTGGTGGAGATTCGCCCTAGGGTTTGTCCTGATGAACCTGACAGCCGATTGACAGTCTGGCGAACGACCATCGCATCACCAAAACCCTCAACAGGAGACCTCCATGCGTCGTGACGAATTCCTCAAGTCCCTGGCTGCGCTGGCTGCCGTTGGTGCGGGCGGACTGCCCTTGTCCGCCCTGGCTGCTGCCAACCTGAAGATGATGATTCCTGCCAACCCCGGCGGCGGTTGGGACTTGACTGGCCGTGCCCTGGGCAAGGCTTTGCAGGATGCAGGCGTGGCCAGCGCCGTGACCTACGAAAACAAGGGCGGTGCCGCTGGTGCCATTGGCCTGGCGCAGTTCTACAACGCCAGCAAGGGTGACCCGAACGCGCTGATGGTGATGGGCGCCGTGATGCTGGGTGGCATCATCACCGGCAAGCCGCCGGTTTCCGTCACGCAGCTGACGCCGATCGCCCGCCTGACGAGCGAATACAACGTCTTCGTGTTGCCTGCGGATTCTCCGCTCAAGACCATGAAGGATGTGGTCGATCAACTGAAGAAAGACCCGGGCAGCGTCAAGTGGGGCGGCGGCTCGCGCGGCTCCACCGAGCACGTGGCTGCAGCCATGATCGCCCGCGTGGTTGGCGTGGACGCCGCCAAGATCAACTACGTGCCCTTCCGTGGGGGCGGTGAGGCAGTGGCCGCCATCCTGGGTGGCAACGTCACCATCGGCGGCAGTGGCTACAGCGAATTCCAGCCGTACATCGAGTCCGGCAAGATGCGCGCCATCGGCGTCACCTCCGACAAGCGCCTGCCCGGCCTGAACATTCCCACCCTCGTGGAGCAGGGTATTGACGTGGTCATCGGCAACTGGCGCGGTGTGTATGGCGCTGCCGACATCACCCCCGACCAGCGCAAGGCGCTGACCGACATGATCGTCAAGGCCACGCAAAGCAAGGCCTGGAAAGAGTCCCTGGAGAAGAACGGCTGGACGCCTGCGGTGCTCACCGGCAAGGCCTTCGAGGAGTTCGTCGAGCGCGACTTCGCCAGCCTGCGCGCGATCATGGTCAAGTCCGGGATGATCTGATCCGCCGGATCTGCTGTGCTCTGATGGGCCGTGACCAGCCGGTCGCGGCCCTGCTTTTTTCTGATCTCTGGAGATTGCTATGGATGCGTTGCCTGAAGACGAAGGTCAGCCTCTGCTGCTGACCAAGGGGCAGCGCCTGGGGCAGATGGCCCTGGGCCTGGGCGTGGTGGCTGTGGCCGTGGTCATGGCCGTGGGTGCGGCACAGATGCCTTCGGATGCGGGCTATGCGGGCGTTGGCCCCAGTTTTCTGCCTTGGGTGGTAGCGCTGGCGCTGGGCGTTTGCGGCGTGCTGTTGACGCGACAAGGCATGTCGGGCGGCTTCAGGGATGTGGAGAAACCGTCCGGTGCCGACCGTGGCGATTGGCCAGCCTTCGCATGGGTTGTGGTTGCGGTGATTGTCAATGCGTCCCTGATCAACACCATCGGGTTCATCTTGAGTTGCACGCTTTGCTACGCCTTGGCCGTGCGTGGCTTGCGTCAAAGCGAGGGCAAAGGTGCTGGCAACTGGAAGACGACGCTGCGCGACCTCGCTGTCGGCGTTGTCATTTCAGCGCCAGTCTTCTGGCTGTTTACCAAGTTCCTCGCCGTCAACCTGCCTGGTCTGACAGGCAGCGGCTGGCTCTGAAAGGGGAGTTGTCATGATGGAAACCATCAATCTTCTGATGCAGGGGTTCGCGACGGCGCTGTCGCCGGTGAACCTGCTGTGGGCGCTGGCCGGTTGCATATTGGGCACTGCCATTGGCGTGCTGCCTGGCTTGGGCCCGGCAGTCACGGTGGCCATGTTGCTGCCCATCACGTCGCAGGTGGAGCCTACCGCGTCGATGATCTTCTTCGCAGGCATTTACTACGGTGCCATGTACGGTGGCTCCACCACCTCCATTCTGCTCAACACCCCTGGCGAAACAGGCTCCATGGTCACGGCCCTGGAAGGGTTCAAGATGGCCAAGAGCGGCCGTGCGGGTGCTGCGCTGGCAACGGCGGCCATTGGCTCTTTCGTGGCAGGCACCATTGCCACCGTGCTGGTGACCCTGTTCGCGCCCATCGTGGCCGACTACGCCGTGTTGCTGGGGCCACCCGAGTACTTCTGCCTGATGTTGCTGGCATTCACCACGGTGAGCGCGGTGCTCGGTGGCAGCACCTTGCGCGGCCTGACGTCGCTGTTCCTGGGCCTTGCCATGGGCTTGGTGGGTATCGACCAGATTACCGGCCAGACCCGCTACACCGCAGGCGTGCTGGAGTTCATGGACGGCATTGAGGTGGTGCTCGTGGCGGTAGGTTTGTTTGCCATTGGCGAAACGCTCTACACCGCGCTGTACGAGGGCAAGACCGTCAGCAGCCTGAACAAGATGAGCCGCGTGCACATGACCAAAGAGGAATGGCGCCGTTCCTGGCCCGCCTGGTTGCGTGCGTCCTTCATTGGCTTTCCGTTCGGCACCGTTCCGGCTGGCGGCTCCGAGATCCCGACCTTCCTGAGCTACGCCACCGAGCGCAAGCTGGCCGCGCCTGAGCACAAGAAGGAATTCGGCACCACGGGCGCCATCGAAGGTGTGGCCGGGCCTGAGGCAGCGAACAACGCGGCCATCACCGCCACGCTCATTCCCTTGCTCACGCTGGGCATTCCCACCTCGGTCACCACGGCCATCCTGCTCAACGCGTTCCAGAACTACGGCATCCAGGCGGGTCCGCAGCTGTTCGAGACATCGTCCGGCCTGGTCTGGGCGCTGATCGCCTCTCTCTACATTGGCAACATCATGCTGCTGGTGCTCAACCTGCCGCTGGTGGGCTTGTGGGTCAAGCTGTTGCGTGTGCCCCGTGCCCCGCTGTACGCCGGTATCTTGATTTTCGCGACGGTGGGTGTGTATGGCATGCGCCAGAGCGCTTTTGACCTATACCTGATGCTGGCCCTGGGCATTGCCGGGGTGGTGATGCGCCGCTACGACTTCCCCATGGCACCGGCCATCGTGGGTTTGATCCTGGGGCCTTATGCCGAGGCGCACCTGCGCAACGCTGTGTCCATCGGTGAAGGCAGCTTCGCGGTGTTCTTCGAGCGCCCGATGTCTGCCGTGCTGCTGGCGATCGTCGTGCTGGTGCTGGTTACCCCGCGAGTGCTGGCTTGGCACCGCCGGGCCTGAACGGGTAACCGTTCAGACCGCCACGGGCGCTTTGATGGCTGGGTGGTGCTGGTAATCCAGCACCTCAAAGTCTTCGTACTCGTAGTCGAAGATGCTGGCAGGGCGGCGCTTGATATTGAGCGTGGGGTAGGGGTGGGGCTGGCGGCTCAGCTGCAGCTCCACCTGCTCAAAGTGGTTGTTGTAGATGTGGCAGTCGCCACCGGTCCACACAAAGTCGCCCACGTCCAAGTCGCACTGCTGCGCCAGCATGTGGGTAAGCAGGGCGTAGCTGGCAATGTTGAAGGGCACGCCCAGGAAGATGTCTGCACTGCGCTGGTAGAGCTGGCAGCTGAGCTTGCCCCGGCCGCCCGGTTCGGCGGCGGGCGCCACGTAGAACTGGAAGAAGGCGTGGCAGGGCATCAGGGCCATCTTGTCCAGGTCGGCCACGTTCCAGGCGCTTACGATGATGCGCCGGCTGTCGGGGTTGGTCTTGAGCTGCTTGACCACCTCGGCAATCTGGTCGATGTGGCCGCCATCGGGTTTGGGCCAGCTGCGCCACTGCACGCCGTACACGGGGCCCAGATCGCCATCCTCGCGCGCCCATTCGTCCCAGATGGTGCAGCCGCGTTCCTGCAGCCAACCCACGTTGCTGTCGCCGCGCAGGAACCACAGCAGTTCCAGGATGATGGACTTGAGGTGCACCTTCTTGGTGGTGACCAGCGGGAAGCCTTCGTTCAGGTCGAAGCGCATCTGGTGGCCGAACACGCTGCGCGTGCCGGTGCCCGTGCGGTCGCCCTTGTGCACGCCGTGTTGGTACACGTGGCGCATGAAGTCTTCGTACTGGCTGCGGACGGGGCGGTTCATGGGGCAGGGTCTCAAAAAGGGGGATTCTATGCCGCGGCAAGCCGGGCAAAACGTGCCAGCAGGGAGGCTGCTTCCGGTGCGTCTGCCACGGGTGGGCGGGCGGTCAGGTCGGTGTTGGCCTGTACGTAGGCCGCCGTGGCCTGCGCACTGAACTCCGGGTGGAACTGCACGCCCCACGCGTTGCGGCCAAAACGGAAGGCGTGGTGGGGCTCAAAGCCGTTGCCCGCAAGGTGCTCGGCACCGTCGGGCAGGCGACGCACGCTTTGGCGGTGGGCCGCCTGGCCTTTGAAGCGCATGGGCAACCCGCTGAAGAGCCGGTCCTCCTGGGCGGTAGGCGTCAGGTGGATGTCGACCGTGCCCAGCTCAATGCCACCGGGGTGGTAGTCCACCTCTCCGCCCAGTGCGTGCGCCAGCAGCTGGTGTCCGTAGCAGATGCCCAGCACCGGGAGTTCGGCAGCAACCGCACCCCGCAGCCATTCGGCTGTGTTCTCGCTCCAAGGCTCACGGTCCGTCACCATGCTGTGTGAGCCGGTGACGATGGCTCCCGCCACGTCGCTGCTGGCAGGCAGCGTCATGCCCTGGCGCGGGTCCACCACTTTCACGGGCAGGCCAGCTTCGTCCAGCCCGTCGATGATCCAGTGCTCGAAGTCGCCCAGCGCTTGCGCAATGTGCGGGTGGGTGCTGCCCACCTTGACGATGAGCAGCGGCTTCACTTGTAGAACGCCTCGACCGTGCCCTTGAGTTTGATGAGCAGCGGGTTGCCTTTGCGGTCCACGGTCTTGCCGGCGGGCACGCGCACCCAGCCTTCGCTGATGCAGTATTCGGCCACGTCAAAGCGCTCCTTGCCGTTGAAGACGATGCCGATGTCGTGTTCGAACACGGCAGCCACGTGGTGCGGGCTGCGGGGGTCGATGGAGAGGTGGTCGGGCAGGGCGGGGCGTTCGTTGCTCATGGTGTTTCAGGTTGAAAAGGGGCGCGGCTCAAAGCACGCGACCGGGGTTCATGGTGCCCTGCGGGTCCAGCGCAGCCTTGACGGCGCGCATGAGTTGCAGGGCGGTGGGGTCTTTGTAGCGGGGCAGGGTGTCGCGCTTGAGGCTGCCAATGCCGTGTTCCGCGCTGATGGAGCCGCCGTGGCGGCAAACGGCGTCGAACACCAGGGTGTTGACGCGCGCTTCCTGTTCGCGAAGAAAGGCCGCGCCGTCTACCCCCTCGGGGCATTGCACGTTGTAGTGCAGGTTGCCGTCGCCCAGGTGGCCAAAGTTGACCAGCCGCACGCCAGGAATCTGCTCCGCCAGCAGGGCGTCGGTTTCGGCACAGAAGGTGGGAATGCGCGAAACCGGCAGGCTGATGTCGTGCTTGATGTTGAGCCCTTCCTCGGACTGCGCCAGCGAGATGCTTTCGCGGATGTGCCAGAGGTTGCGGGCCTGGGCCAGGCTTTCGGCCACCACCGCGTCGGTCAACACGCCGTCTTCCAGTGCCGCTTCCAGCAGGGTTTCAAAGCGCTGGCGGGCGTGGGCTTCGCCTTCGGTGTCGCTGTTTTCCAGCAGCACGCAGTAGGGGGTGTCGCGCCACAGGGGCACCCGCAGGTCGGGGAAGTGCTTGTCCACAAGCCCCAGCGCGAACTGGCCCATCACCTCAAAACCGGTGAGGCCCGGCCCCAGGTGGCGTTGCGCCACGCCCAGCAGTGCCACGGCCGCGTCCATCGACGGCACGGCCGCCCAGGCGGTGAGTTGCGCTGCCGGGCGCGGAAACAGCTTGAGCGTGGCCCCGGTGATGATGCCCAGCGTCCCTTCGCTGCCCACGAACAGGTGGCGCAGGTCGTAGCCGGTGTTGTCCTTGCGCAGGCCTGTGAGGCCGTTCCAGATGTCGCCATTCGCGGTAACCACTTCCAGGCCCAGGCACAGGTCGCGCGCATTGCCAAAGCGCAGCACTTGGGTGCCACCCGCGTTGGTGGCCAGGTTGCCGCCCACCGTGCAGCTGCCTTCGGCGGCCAGGCTCAGCGGCAGCC
Organism: uncultured Macromonas sp.; assembly: GCA_946481585.1. The sequence continues at coordinate 8,751 of CAMLOF010000038.1, forward strand.
ACAGGCCAGCATTCTCGGCCGCGTGCTGGGCTGCTTGAAGCACGCAGCCCGCGTCAACCGTGATGGTCAGGTTGGCGGCGTCGATGGCGCGCACGGCGTGCATGCGCTGCAGGCTCAGCACCACCTGGGTGCCGGTGGCGTCGGGCACGCTGCCCACCACCAGTCCGGTGTTGCCGCCTTGGGGTACCACGGTCACGCGTGCAGCGGCGCAGGCCTGCACCACCGCAGCCACTTCCTGGGTGCTGCCGGGGCGCACCACGGCCAATGCGCGGCCATGGTGACGTTTGCGCCAGTCCTGCTCGTAGGCCGACAGGTCGGTGCCGTCCTCATGGCAAAGCACGTGGGCGTCGCCCACGATTGAGCGCAACTGCGCCCGAAACTGTGTGACGTCAGGCTTCATCAGGCGGCTGCCTTTGCTGCTTTCAAGCGCAGTCGGACATGCAGGCTGCAAGCCGCGAACAGCAGCAGGCAGAGCAGCACCTGGGCCACTGCCAGCCAGGCGCTCAGGCCAGTGTCACTGGTGGCGCGCACCAGCCCTTCTGTGATGTAAAGCCACACCAGCAGGCTCAGCCAGCGGTAGGTGTACATGCGGTGCTTCAGCAACCCTGCCACGGGCAGCGCCAGCGGCAGCACCTTGATGGCCCACCACGAGCCGCCAGGCCGCAGCGGCGCCAGCCACAGTTCCCACGCAAGTCCCAGCGCTATCAGCGCGAGCAGGCTGCCCAGGGCCAGAGCCTGGATGCGTTTGAGGGTGGGGCTGGCTGGAGTGATTCCCTTGGCGGGCGGGTTCGAGGCTTCTGGGGCTTGCATGGTCGGTCAATCTCGGTGGCATGATACCGGGATGAGTGAAACCACGCGCTGGGCCGGGCGCATCGATCGGGCAAAAAAGCAAGCTGAACAACTTTGGGAAGACATCCGGCACTTCCCCTGGCGCAACACCGCCGTTACCCTGCGCGAACGCTTCAGGGAGGACCGGCTGGCCGTCACGGCGGGCAGCCTCACGTTTACCACCATGATTTCGCTGGTGCCGCTGTTCACGGTGGCGCTGGCCATCTTCAGTGCGTTTCCGGTGTTCGCGCGCATGGAAACCATGCTGCAGAAGTGGCTGGTGCAAAGCCTGGTGCCCGAAAACATTGCCCGGCAGGTGACGAACTACATGGTGCAGTTTTCGAACAAGGCCGGGCAGATGGGCTGGGCGGGCGCCTTGCTGTTGCTGGCCACTGCGCTGGCGCTCATCCTCACCATAGACCGCAAGCTCAACGACATCTGGCGGGTGCGGCAACTGCGCCCGCTGACGCAGCGCGTACTGGTGTATTGGGCCGTGCTCACGCTGGGGCCTTTCGTCCTCGGCCTGAGTCTGAGCCTGAGTTCCTACGCCATGTCCGCTTCGCGCGGGTGGGTTGGGGGTCTGCACGGCGGCCTGCTGTTCGTGCTGGACGTGCTTGAATTCGTCATGGTCATCGTGGCGCTGGCGGGGTTGTACCGCTACGTGCCGAACGCCCGTGTGCGCTGGCCGCATGCCCTGGTGGGTGGGCTGTTTGTGTGGATCGGGCTGGAACTGGCCAAGAAGCTGCTGGGCTGGTACCTGGTGAAGGTGCCCACGTACTCGGTGGTGTACGGCACCTTTGCCACGGTGCCCATTCTGCTAGTCTGGCTGTATGTGGCCTGGGTGACCCTGTTGCTGGGCGCCGTGGTTACGGCTTATCTGCCCAGCCTGCTCAGCGGTATAGCGCGGCGGGGCGACACGCCGGGCTGGACCTTCCAGTTGGCGGTTGAGGCGGTGGATCAGCTTTGGCGCAGCCGCGACGCGGAGGACAAAGGCTTGAGCCTGGCCGTGCTGGCCCAACGGCTGCGGGTAGACCCCTTGCAACTGGAGGGGCCGCTGGAAACACTGCAGGCGCTCGACTGGGTGGGCAAGCTGGCCGAGGAAGAAGAGCGTTATGTGCTGCTGATCCAGCCCGAGGCGGTGGACGTGGAGCCGCTGGCACACCGGTTGTTGCTGCCACGCCTGGACAGTGCCTTGCCGTTCTGGCAGGCGGCTCAACTTGCCGAGTTGAGGCTGGCAGACGCACTGCCGCCGCGCTGACGCCGGGCACCGACGCGCTTCAGCGTGAGGCGAGTGCGAGGCCTTTCTTGGCCAGGGTGTCCACCTCGGTGCTGATGTTGGCCAGCGTGTTGGCCACCACGGCAAATTCCTTGCCCACCGAGCCAGCGCGTGCGGCAATCACCTGCGCGTTGAAGGACACCACCTTGGCTTCGCGGGCCACGGACTGGATATCGCCCACGATGCCTTTGAGTTCCTTCATGATGGAGGCCTCCTTGGCCACGCTGATCTGATCGAAGGCACTGGTGGCAGCGTTGAGTGCTTGAAGCACTCCATCCACGCTGTTGACCATGCGCTCCAGGGCGGCATTCCCCCCTGCGCTAGGCGTTCGTGCGAATTGGAGCGCATCCTGCGCGTGGCGGATGAAACCATCCACCGTGCGTGCGACATTGCCCGGCTCAAAGTAGGTGGAACGCAGCAGTTGGCCGTCACCATTTGTCAGGTTTCGCGCCGTATTCACGAGTTGGGACTGGCTTTCTGTGAACGTGGTCAGCGTTTGCTCGGCGGCGGCCAGCTGGCTGAGTTCTCCCTGGGTTGCCAGAACGATTTGCAAGGCAAGCCGCTGCGAGAGCATGCGCTGACGGGCCGCCAGGTTGACTTGCGACATGCCATTGGCCGCATTTGCCGCAGGCGGCACGCGGTTTGGCGCAATCACGGAAGGCGCAGGGGCCATGGCCGGGCTGGCTGAAACGGCTGTTCTGGCACGGTGTGTGGCAAGGGCTGTGCTGTTCATGGCGGTTTGATGTGGTGGTTGGATATAGGGTCAGCGCGGCATCATGCGCACCTGTGCCAGGCTGGCTAGCGGGCGGGGCTCACCCAGGTGAAAGCCCTGGCCGAAGTCCACGCCAATGTCTTGCACCCGCTCCAGAATGCCGGGGGCCGACACATATTCGGCAATGGTCTTCAGGCCCATCACATGGCCAATGGCATTGATGGCCTGAACCATGGCCAGGTCGATGGGGTCGGTTTCTATGTCTTTGACGAAGCTGCCGTCGATCTTGAGGAAGTCCACCGGCAGGTTCTTCAAATACGCGAACGACGACAGGCCGCTGCCAAAATCGTCCAGCGCGAACAGGCAGCCAAGCTGCTTGACTTCACCGATAAAGTGCACAACCTTGGAAAGGTTGGCCACGGCAGCGGTTTCTGTGATCTCAAAACACACAGAGCCCGAGGGCAACTGCAACTGCTCCAGGGTGGCGTGCAGGTTCTGGCGGAAACGCTCGTCCGAGAGGGACGCACCAGACAGGTTGATACAGTAAACCCCCTCCAGTTGGCCGTGCTGGCGCAACTGGTCGCCCATCCATGCCAGGGTGTTGTTGACCACCCACTGGTCAATGCGTGGCATCAAGCCATAGCGCTCGGCGGCGGGCAAAAAGGCTCCTGGCAGAACGATTTTGTCGTCTTCCTCCAGTCGCACCAGAATCTCATAATGCGTTTTTTCGCCGGGGCCTGGGTGCAGCGGCACGATGGGTTGCACGTAGAGCCGCAGCCGGTCCTGGTCCAGCGCCGACTGCAGGCGTGACACCCATTGCATCTGTCCTTGTTGTTCCATCACCTTGCTGTCGTCGGCCTGGTACAGGTGGACCCGGTTTCGCCCGTTTTCCTTGGCGGCGTAGCAAGCCGCGTCGGCGGCGGCCAGCAGCAAGCCCAGGTCTTTGTGCTCATGGTTGATGCAGACCAAGCCAATCGACACGCCGATCGAGAAGGACTTGCCCTCCCAGCCGAAGCGGAAGTCGGCAATGGCCTCACGCACGCCATTGGCCAGTTGCAGTGCGCGCTCCAGGGGGCAGGCTTGCAGGATGAGGCCGAACTCGTCACCGCCCAGGCGGGCCAGCGTGTCGGCCGCACGCAGGTGCGAGCGCACCAGCTGGGTGACCTGTCGCAGCAATTCATCGCCAGCCACGTGCCCACACGTGTCGTTGACGATCTTGAACTGATCCAGGTCCAGGTAGCACAGCACGTGGTTCTGGCCGGGGGTGTCGTTGCGGTTGAGCAGTTCGGTGAGGCGGCGCTCAAATTCGCGCCGGTTGGGAATGCCGGTCAGCGCATCGTGCGTGGCCTGGTGGGTCAACTCCCGCGCCAGGTTCAGCGTCACGGTCACGTCGTGGAACACCAGCACCGCGCCAATGATGAAACCGTCGCGCGAACGTATGGGGGCCGCCGTGTCCAGCACGGGCACACTGTCCTGGTCGCGTCTTTGCAGCAGGGCATGCTCGCGCCGGGGCATCAACTGGCCGCGCTTGAGCACTTCGCGCACCGGGTTGGGCAACGGTTGCAGGGAGTTCTCGTCCTGCAGGTTGTAAACGGTGGTGATGAATTGCCCCTTCGCCTGGTGCGCTGGCCAGCCGGTCAGGCGAGAAGCCACGGGGTTGATGTACTGAATGACACCTGCTTCGTCGGTGGTGATGACGCCATCACCAATGGAGGCCAGCGTGACCTGGGCCAGATCCCGCTGCTGGTGCAGTTGCGATTCGACCAGCTTGCGCTCCGTGATGTCGCGCACCGTGCCGGTGAAACGCAACTCCTGGTCCTGGTGGTTTTCACTCACCGACACCTCGTAATACACCCGCTGGGCGCCGGGGCGCAGCATGCGAAGCTCCAGCTTCACGCCGGGTTGACAAAGATGGTCGCTGTTGAGGGGCGCCATGTGCCCGGCTTGCCTCAGCACATCGGTGAAAGGCAGGCCGACGCTGCTACCAGCGCTCACGCCCAGCAGTTTTTCGGCGCCGGGGTTCAGGCTGGTGAGGATGCCGTCGCGCGTGAAGGTGACGATGCCGTCACGCATGTCTCGCACAATGGCCATGGTCCGGTGAGTGGCTGCTTCCAAGGCCTTTATCACTCGGTTGTACGCCTTCGCTACCTGGCCTACCTCGGTGAATTCTTCCACGGGAACGCGCTGGCTCAGGTCGCCGGAGCAGCGCTGGCTTTCCATGGCATCGAGCAGTTCAATCAACTCGGTGCGCGCTCCATGCTCCGCCACGTTCAGGCCAGCGCGCTCCTCTTCTGACGTGACGCGCAAGCCACGGCCGGGCACCAGCAGCCGCAAAAACAGCCAGGTCATGCTCAAGCACCACAGGCCGCACACGGCCACACCTAAAAACTGCACGCCAATTTGGGCCAGACGCGAATTTCCAGTCCCCAGCAGTTCCAGGTCACCAAACAACCCTACGGCCAATGTGCCCCACACGCCCGCCACCAGGTGGGTGGGGATGGCGCCCACGGCGTCGTCTATGCGCCACTGCAGCAATTTTTCATTGGCCACTGCCATGAGCAGCGCCCCGGTAACCCCAATGAGGATGGCTTGCAAGCCGGTGACTGCGTGCGCACTGGCCGTGATGGCCACCAGGCCCGCCAGCAACCCGTTGATGATGTAGAGGGTTTCGTAATAGCCGTGCCACAGCCGCCCCAGCGCAATGCCCGCCACACCGCCCGCCGAAGCCGCCAGAATTGTGTTGATGAGCACCCCGGGCACCCTGCCGTCCAGAGCCAGGGTGCTTCCTCCATTGAAGCCCAGCCAGCCGAAGCACAGCAGCATGGTGCCCAGCATCGACATGGGCAGGTTGCCTGCGGGAATCACGGCGGGTTCCTTGTCGGCAGGGAAGCGCCCCTCACGTGCGCCAATGACCCATACCGCCACAAGAGATATCCAGCCACCGACGCTGTGCACCACTGTGGACCCGGCAAAGTCCACAAAGCCGAGTTGTGCAAGCCAGCCGTGGCCGCCCGCACCCCACGCGCCGCCCCAGGCCCAATGCCCAAATATGGGGTAGATCACCAGCGACACCGCTGCCGACAGTGCCAGGTACGCCCCAAAGCGCATGCGTTCCGCCACCGCGCCTGACACGATGGTGGCCGACGTGGCGCAGAACATCAGCTGGAACAGTGCGAAGGTCAGCAGCTTCGGGTCATGGGGAATCTGGTCGAATGCGCCGAAGAAGCTGGTTCCCACCCACCCGTCAGCGCTCTGGCCAAACATCAACCCAAACCCCAGCAACCAGAAGAGCAGCGCTGCCACCACAAAGTCAGAGACGTTTTTGGCAGCTACGTTGATGGAGTTCTTGTTGCGCGTGAGCCCGGATTCCAGGCAGAGGAAGCCCGCCTGCATCACGAACACCAGCCCTGCGCAGAGCAGAACCCAGAGAATGTCGAGAGGCTGGCTGTTGGTCATGGTGGTGCGATACAGATGGGTCGTTGCACCTTTTTGGGGTGCCTGTGCCACTCGTAGCAATTTGCGTTCCCGCTTTCATCACAGCTTGTGATGTACATGTGGCCTAGGTCACATCAGTGCGTGCACTACCTTGAACCTGCTTCTCAAAAGTGTTTCACTTCGCAATGGTGCAGTTCAGTGCAACACACCGTCACCCACAGAGGGGTAGAGTCATGAACGAAGCAGCTGGTTTGACGATCCGCTCCCTGCGAGTGCGCGCCGTCTTGGTGCCTATGAAGCGCCCCTTGCAGACCAGTACGGGAACGGTAGGTGTGGCTCCCTTGGCGTTGATCGATCTGGAAAGCGAGCAAGGCCCGGTTGGTCATTCCTACCTGTTTTGCTACACGCCTCACGCGCTGTTGCCGGTCAAGCAACTGCTGGACAACCTGGGGCAGGTGCTGCAAGGCGCTTCTGCCGCTCCCGCCGACCTGGACCAACGCCTTCAAGGCATGTTCCGCCTGCTGGGGCTCAAAGGTGTGGTGGGCATGGCGCTGGCCGGTATTGACATGGCGGCTTGGGACCTTCTGGCGCGGGCGCGGGGGCTGCCTCTTTGTCGTCTGCTGGGCGGCGGCACAAGGCGCATACAGGCATACAACAGCAACGGCCTGGGCATGATCGGCCCGCGTGACGCCGCTGTGCAGGCCGAAGAGCTGGTGGCAGAGGGGTTCACGGCCATCAAGGTCCGCCTGGGTTACCCCCAGGCCCGAACCGACCTTGACGTGGTGCGAGCCGTTCGCCGTGCGGTGGGAGAGGGTGTCGTGCTCATGACCGATTACAACCAGGCGCTCCCCGTGGCCGAGGCTTTGGTGCGCACCCAGATGCTCCGGCACGAAGGGCTGGCATGGGTGGAGGAACCCACCCGCGCCGACGACTACTTGGGGCATGCCCAGATTCGGGCCAAGGCGGGCATGCCCATCCAGATGGGTGAAAACTGGTGGGGCCCGCACGAGATGGCAGCCTGTCTGGCGGCTGGCGCGTCAGACCTGGGTATGCCAGACGCCATGAAGATTGGCGGTGTCACCGGGTGGCTGCACGCTGCTGGGCTGGCGGAAGCAGCGGGCATGCCCTTATCCAGTCACCTCTTTCCAGAGGTCAGCGCCCATCTGCTGGCAGTGACTCCTACCTGCCACTGGCTGGAATATGTCGATTGGGCAACGCCGATCTTGCAACACCCCATGCGTGTTGATAACGGCATGGCCATTCCGTATGGCTCGCCAGGTACGGG
>CAMLOF010000039.1 GCA_946481585.1 uncultured Macromonas sp.
TTCTCGGCCCCCTGTTCGACGAACCGTGCAGCCTCGGCGCGCCAATGTTGCGTCTCGTCCTCCGTCAAGCCCGGTGTGCCAGCAGCGTATGCATCGCTCAGGTGAACGCCGAGCTTTCGCCCGTCGAGCTGCACGCTCCAGTTTTCGCCGCCATCCTGGGTATGTAGCACCACAGCGTCGTGGCCCACCGCCCAGCCGTGGCGTTGGTCCGGGAAATGCACAGAAACAAGGTCGGAGCTGACGGGCACCTTGGCCTGCTGCCAGTTTTGGCCTTGGTCGTCGCTCCACAGGATATGCCCACGCTGGCCAACAGCAACCACGTGGGACCCTGCTTTGGCCAGGCCGTTGAACAGGCCGCGTGCAGCCAGGGGACTGGACTGCGCGGGCACATCCAACACGTCGCGCCACCCAGACTCGCTGGCGGCTGCGGCCACAGCCGCACCCAGCCCAAGCGTCAGAAAATGTCGGCGATCAAGCATGGCGCGGCGCTCCTGGCAAAGTCAAACTGTCAGCGGACACCGGCACCAGCCAAAGCATCGGCCGTCCAATCGCGGTCGGTGCGCGGCTTGGTATGCCGCAGGCCACCGGTTTCGGCAATGAAGCCGGTTACCGAGTAGGTGCGGGATGCCAGGTCGTAGTGGCCGAACATGTCGGTGTAAGGCGCTGGCAGGTCATAGCTGGGGGCCATGTAGGCAAAGCCTGCGCGGTACAGCTGGCCACGGGCGTCGTAGTTGTCGGCTGCCAAAGCTGCCCAGGAGTCCTCGTCCAGGTACAGGCGGCGCTTGCTGTAGACGTGCCGTTTGCCTTCGCGCAACGTGGCGTCAACCACCCACACGCGGTGCAGCTCCCAACGCACCAGATCTGGATTGAGGTGGTTGGGCTTGAGCAGTTCGTCCTGCTTTGCGCCATAGACTGCCGCGTACGCGTTGTAGGGCACGATCATCTCGCGCTTGCCCACCAGCTTGAACTCAAAGCGGTCCATGGAGCCGTTGAACATGAAGATGTCGTCAAAGGTATTGCCGCCAGCAGTACCAGGGTTGGGCGTGTCGTGTGCCAGGTCCGGCGCCACCTTGACGCGGCGTTGACCGGGCAGGTAGCTCCACGCACGGCGGTCTTTGTTGCCCACGTCCAGCGGGTCCACGATCATCATGGCCTCACCCGCACGGCGAGCCGGGCCTGTGTAGGTGAGCTTGATGCGCCAGTAGGTGTCGCTCTCGGGCTTGGCTGTGTCCCAGAAGGGGTATTCCTGAACGCTCACACCCTCGGTAGCGAGGCTGATACGGCCACTGGCATCGACATTGAGGTTGCGGTACTTGGATTCGTAGGCCTGGCCGTTGAAACGTACCAGGTGATTCCACACGGCCTCGAAGCCGTCTTTGGGAATGGGGAACGGGAAACCCGCGTGTGCCCCCTCGATGGAACGGCCGCCATTGGCCGTCTTGGCCGTGGTTGCATGCTTGACCGTGTTGTCCAGCACGAACTTGGGAAAGGCTACCGAGCGATGCGTGGGGTACACGTCAACCCGGAAGGAGGGATAACGCTCCAGCAGGGCCTTGGTGCCTTCGGTCAACTTGTCTGCATACTGGGCGGCATTCTTGCCGTCGATCACCAGGCGTGGTTTGTCGCCAGCATAGGGGTCTGGACGCATGCCATCTCCGGCCTTGAAGGCTGCCGGGGCCTTGGTGTTGCCGCCGGTGTAGGCAGGAATGGTCCCTTCCTTGTTACCAGCTTTTTCAGCGCCAATAGGGGTGAGTGTGGTGCCCAGTGCCTTGGCCTCTTCAGCCGAAACAGCGGCTTGCGCGGCAAGGGTGCTGCCACCCAGAACAAGCAGTGCCAGCGCGGTACGTGTGAGTTGCGGTTTCATGTGTATCTCCTCTGCGCGGTCAGAAGGTGGTCTTGTAGGTCAGGCTGATGAAGCCACGGTCTTTCAGGTAGGTCGTCAGGCCGTTGGTGCTGGTCACCGCCGTGCCGTTGTCCTTGTAGCGGCCAACGTAGTCGATGTACTTCAGGTCGATCCGGTGCTTCTGGTGAACGTCGAACGACACACCAATGCTGTAGTTGCCCAGGCCCTGGTTGCCGCCAAAGGTGGTGGCGGCGTTGCCACTCAGGCCCACCGCGTATGTGACGGGCATGGACATGTCCACACCCGGGAACACCTGGTACCAGGTAGGCGTGAAGCCCAATGCAACGCCAACGTAGTTCTTCGTGACGCAGCCGTCCCATTTGTCCTTGCCGTTGCAGGGTGCAAAGCCCAGGGCGTTGAAGTACTGTGCGCCGCTGCGCACCTTGTCCCAGCGTGACCAGGCGAGTTCGGCGTTCCAGGTGGCAGCGTCGAACAATCCCGTCTTGGGAATCACGCCCAAGGCGTTGACCACTGCGTGCCACGTGTCACCACGGGCACCCTTGGTTTCACCCGGTGCAGGCATGCCAGGTGCAACGCCCAGAACCTGGCTGCTCAGCGGTGTGTTCTGGCGATGCGAGACCTCTGCCCCTACGCTGACACCGCCAATGTTCTTGGACAGGCTCACACCCAAAAGCTTGATGTTGTCAGCGTAGATGTTGTTGTACTGGCTGGTCCCTGCGCCTACCTGCGTCAGCAGCACTTGCGGCAGCTTGTCGGCAAAGTTTCGGTAATAGAAGCCCATGGTGCCGTCCAGCCACTCTGGGCTCCAGCGGGCAGACAAGCCCCACTCTCCACTTTGCTTGGGGGTAGATGCCGGGCCCCGGCTGGCGAAGCCGAGCCCGGCGCTGATGAACTGCCTGTCCGGACCGTTGAACACGAAGTCCACCGGGCCGAGGTAGGTACCGCCTTCCGGGTATCGCGCGGGCTCCCACTCCAGCATGTAGTTGCCCGCGATGGACAGGGTGTCGGTGAGCTGTGCCTGCATGGACAGCTGGTTCAAAGGCCGGAAGAGTTCCTTCACTTCGACGCCGGGAGTCGCGAAGCCCTTTTGCAGATCCAGCGGGTTCTGCGCGTAGGCGATGCCATGCAGATTGCCCCCCAGCAAGAGCGACTCACCCCAGTAAACGGTATGCCGCCCCAGCTTGGTACGTACTGGCACGTCTGCGATATCGAAGTTCGCAAACACAAACGCGTCCATGATTTCGCCAGAGGGTCCGCCATACAAACGCTTCACCTGCGGGCTGTACTGGCGGCCAACGTAGCTCGGAATACCTGAAAGCGGCGCATTGGGATTGGAGCGACTGGCATCACCATAGGCACCGTCGTACCAGGCGGTAGCGCTGATGCGCAGACCAAGCCGGTTTTGATAGACCAGATCCAGCTCGCTCAAGATGTCCAGGCGGTTGGAAACGATGTCCCCCTTGTCGAAACTGTAGGTACCTTCGTCAGCCAACGCGCTGTTGCCAATCTTCGAGTCACGCTGCTCCACGCGGGTGGCCAGGTTGTAGCGGAACGTGTTGTCCCAGCGAACGCTCAGGTCGGGGTTGCCGGTATCGAACTCCAGTGCCTGGGCGGCACCTGCCGAAAGGCCTGCACAAACAGCGGCCAAGGCCACCTTGCGCCAGCGGCTTGGCGCATGCCACTGCGCGGCCTTGGGGGAAAGGATTGTGGTTTGCATCTTGTCTCCTGATGATGAGAGGCTGGGCTCAGCCAGCGCGCACCACCCACCTGTGTGTGGCGTGCAGGAAAATTCTCGATACCCCCCCTGCTTCCAGCCCCCCTCTTGTGTGGGGGGTTGGCGGCCTTACCCCCCTCGATCAAGGGAAAACCCCGCCCCTCCTCTTGGATGCTTCAGGCAAAAAAAAGAGCCGGGCAAGCCCGGCTCAACCTTTACCCAGGAGAAATTCACTCTGGCTTGAACCCAATGGCTTTGAGCACACGCCCGACCCGCTCGTGGTCCGCATGCAAGTCCTTGCTGAGTTCACCTGACGTCCGTGAGCGGCCGAGGTCGAACCCCAGCGTACGCAAGCGCTCCCCAAACGACGGAGAAGCCATGGCTGTGCGCACGGCAGCCAGCAAGGCTTGCTGCACGTCTGCTGGCATGGCGCCTGAACACCACAACCCCATCCAGCCTGTAGCAGTGAGCGAGCTGTAACCCAGCTCCGCAAACGTTGGCACATCTGGCAACAGGGGCGAGCGCTCGGGCGTGCTGATGGCATACGCCTTGACACGGCCACCCCGGATCATGGGCAGCGCTGTGGTCATTGCATCGAACATGAGTTGTGTGTGCCCGGCCACAACGTCTGTCATCGCCGCAGTCGACCCTTTGTAGGGCACGTGCACCAGCTGGATGCCAGCGGCCTCATTCAACAGCAGGCCCAGCACGTGCGAGAGCGTTCCCGCAGAGTAAGACGCGTAATTGATCTGCCCAGGACGCTGCCTTGCGTAGGCCACCAGTTCCTTGAGGTTGCCCGCGGGCACCTCGGGGTTGCCGACCAATACCAAGCCGCCACGCGCAAGTTCAGCCATGGGCGTGATCTCGCGGAACATGTCTCGGTTGACCTTGACGATGTGCGGAATCTCGCTCACCAGCGAGTTGACGCCGACGAGCAGCGTGGAACCGTCTGCCGGTGCAGCCAACAGCTCGTTCACGGCAATCATGCCAGCACCGCCCGCGCGGGGGTCTACGATGACACGGCGCCCCAGCACCTTGCCAAGCTCTTCAGCGAGCAAGCGGGCAATGGCATCTGCCGTGGCACCAGCGGGGCCAGCGGCAACAAGGCGAAGCGGCTTTTGAGCCTGCGCCCATGCACCCGGCAAGGCCAGCATGCACGCGGCGCCCGCCAGAAGGCTCCGCCGATCAATCGTAGATCTTGGATTCATGACATTCGTTGTTCAGACAGATACCCATCACTTCAGACCATAGTGCCACAGGAGCAGCACAAGCACAGCGAGAAACAGGGTTTCCCCCAGCATCAGCAGCACCGGCTTGATGCCGACCTCGACTAGCTGGCGGATATGGGTTTTCATGCCGATGGCAGCGATGGCCGTGACCAGAAACCACCGAGAGGCCTCGTTGCCAACGGCTTGCACGGCGTGGGGAATCCAGCCAAAACTGTTTACCGCCAGCAAGGCAGCAAATGCCACGGCGAACCACGGCAGCAGGGGTGGCCGCACGCCCGTGTCTTGCTGCCCATGCCTGCGTGCCACCATGGAGGCAAACACAATCACCGGCAGTAGCATGGCCACACGCATGAGCTTGACCAAGGTGGCCACGTCGCCGCTCTCCTGGGACAGGCTGTACCCTGCCCCCACCACCTGGGCAACATCGTGAATGGTGCCGCCAATGAACACGCCTGCACCTACCGGGTCCAGATCAAGCCAGCGCGCAAGCATGGGATAGAGCACCATGCAAACCGTGGACAAGGCGGACACCCCAATCACGGTGAACAGGGTGGCGCGTTCCTTGAGCGGATGCGCGGGCAAGGCTGCCGACAACGCCATGGCCGCCGACGCTCCGCAGATGGCCGTGGCACCACCGGACAAGAGCCCAAAGAGGCTTTGGAAGCCCATCCAGCGTGCCACCACCATGGACAGGCTGATGGTCACTGCCACGCTGACGACAACCATCACCACAGGGCCCCAACCCAGCGCTGCAACCTGGTCGAAAGTGATGCGCAAACCCAGCAGCGCCACGCCCCAGCGCAACACCTGCCGGGCCGTGAATTCGATGCCCGCCACGCAAGGTGCATGGCTGGACAGGAAGTTCATGGCCATGCCCAGCAACAGAGCAAACAGCATGACTGGCGCACCGTAGTGCTCGCCCAGGAACGTGGCCGCTGCCGCCACCACTGCGCTGGCCAGCACTCCTGGGAACAACTTGCCCGTGCGTTCGCGCCAGGCCCACGCGTTGGCCAAGGCATTCATGCCGTGGGCAGGGCGTGCTCTGCGTACGCCTCACGCAAGCGGCCTTTGAGGATCTTGCCCGTCGCCCCCAGGGGCAGGCTGTCCACAAAGACAACATCGTCAGGCGTCCACCACTTGGCGATCTTTCCGTCAAAAAATCCGAGGAGTTCCTCACGGCTGAGCGCTGTATCCGGCTTTCTGACCACGACCAGCAAGGGGCGTTCGTCCCACTTGGGATGGCGCACCGCAATGCATGCGGCCATGGCAACGGACGGGTGGGCCATGGCGATGTTCTCCAGGTCGATGGAGCCAATCCACTCACCGCCGGACTTGATCACATCCTTGCTGCGGTCTGTGATCTGCATGTAGCCGTCAGCGTCAATGGTGGCCACGTCGCCTGTGGGGAACCAGCCATCCACCAGCGGCTGTCCGCCCTCGCCCTTGAAATAGCTGCCCACCACCCAGGGCCCACGCACCAGCAGTTCGCCTGCGGACTTGCCGTCCCACGGCAGCTCGCGGCCATCCTCGCCCACAATCTTCATGTCTACGCCGAACACAACGCGGCCTTGCTTTGCCTGAACCTTCAGGCGCTCTTCAACGGGCAGCGCTGCATGCTTGGTCTTGAAGGCACACGCCGTACCCAGCGGGCTGATCTCGGTCATGCCCCATGCGTGCAAAACGTCCACCCCATACCGGTCCTGGAAAGCACGCATCATGGCGGGCGGGCAGGCCGAACCACCGATGATGGTGCGACGCATAGTGCTGAAAGTCAGACCATTGGACTCGACGTATGCAAGCAACCCTTGCCACACCGTGGGCACACCTGCAGAGAGGGTGACACCCTCTTGCTCGAAGAGTTCGTGCAGGGACTTGCCATCCAGGAACGGACCTGGGAACACCAGCTTGGCGCCCACCATGCAGGCGATGTACGGCAGCCCCCAGGCGTTGACGTGGAACATCGGAACCACAGGCAGGATCACATCCTTGCCGGAGCAGTTAAGCCCATCAGGCAGAGCCGCCGCGTAGGAATGCAGGATGGTTGAGCGATGGCTGTACAGCACCCCTTTGGGGTTGCCTGTGGTGCCCGATGTGTAGCACAAGGAACTGGCGGTGTTCTCGTCGAGCACAGGCCAATCGAACTGGTCGTCCTGTGCGGCAAGCAAATCCTCGTAGCACAGCAGGTTGGGTATCTTCGTGGTCACCGGCATGTGGCCACGGTCGGTCATCAGCACAAAGTGCTTCACCGTCTTCACGCGGTGGGCAACAGCCTCCACCAGCGGCAGGAAGGTGAGGTCAAAACACAGCACCTGGTCTTCGGCATGGTCGGCAATCCAGACCAGTTGGTCAGGGTGCAAACGAGGGTTGAGCGTGTGCAGCACTGCGCCGGAGCCCGACACCGCGTAATACAACTCCATGTGGCGGTAGCCGTTCCAAGCGATGGTGCCCACGCGGTCAGACGTGGTCACGCCCAGGGCCTTGAGCGCATTGGCCATCTGGCGCGAACGCCGGGCAAGCTCACGGTAGGTCTGGCGGTGAATGTCGCCTTCTACCCGGCGCGAAACCACTTCCTGTTCCGCGTGGTGCCGTTCGGCGTGGGTCAGCAGGTTGGAAATCAGCAGGCTCTGCTGTTGCATCAATCCGTACATGTTCTCTCCTTGAATAGGGGGTGTCAGGCGCCGGCGGCCAACGGCGCCGTGCCCGGTGTGACTGGCTCATCGTGCTGGCATGCGCGGTGCATGTCTGCCACATAGGTACCGGTGGCACGCCAGAACGCAAAGGCGGCCAACACGGCAAAAACAGGGGTGAGCGTGAGTGCGTTGGCCAGGCCAAGGCTGTCAGACAGCACCCCGGCAATGAAGGGCCCCACAGCCAGGCCGAGCAGGTTTTGAAACAACGCCAGCACCGAAGAACCCGTGGCGCGCACGCCTGGATGAACGACATCAATGACGACTGCAGAGACCGGCCCCACGGTACATGTCATCAAAAAGCCGCCCAGTGCAATCAAAGCGAACTGAGCCGACGGTGTCAGACTCAAGCCGATGTGCCCCCCGCCAAAGGCCGTCATGAGCACCACCATCGATGCAAGGCAGATGGACGCCATCACCAGCAACTTCGCCTGCGGCCTTTTCTGCCCGGACCGGTCGGCCACGGCGCCCCAGAGCACACTGCCAGCAGCCCCACACAACACCACGAGCGCCGCCTTGATGGCAGCCTGATCCGCCGGAATGCCATGTACACGGTTGAGGAAGCTCGGCATCCACGACCAGAGGGCAGAAACCACCACCAGTTGTGCTGCGCCGCCGACGCAGACCCAAAGCATGGTGCGCGACCTTGCCAGCGCGCGCACTATGAAGCCGATGACGCCGCTGGCAGATTCAGTGGCCTTGCTGCGCACGGGGTCGAGTTTGACGGTCTTGTAATCCCGAACCTTCAAGTACATCAGCGCGAGCACCAACCCCGGCACCCCCACAACGCCAAAGGCGGCTTGCCACCCCCAGCGTGCAGCGATCAGCCCCCCCAGCATCACTCCGAGCACCGAGCCTATCGATGCCGCCGCGAAGAAGCATGCCAGCAACGCACCCCGCAGCCTGGCAGGAAAGTGGCTGGCAATCAGTGCGGCGCCCACCGCGCCGTAGCCTGCCTCGCCCAAACCAACCACAGCCCTGGCTGCCAGCAGCTGGCCATACCCTTTGGCGAACATGCAGGAAATGGTCGCCAGACTCCAGGCGGTTGCCATCACCACAATGCTCTTGACGCGGCTGAAACGGTCGGCGACCAAAGCCACAGGCAAAGCCCCCAGGGCAACGGTGATGGACACCACCGAAACCAAGGCCCCGAGTTGTTTGTCAGACAGCTGCCAAGCCGCCTTGATATAGGGGAACAAGGAAACGATGACCTGGCGATCCACGTAGTCAAAGATCATCAATGCCAATGTCATGCCAAACGCGAACCAGGCTGGCCGGGGGCCGAACAGGTAGGAATCCTGTCCTGGCCTTTCGTCTGAAGGGGGAAGGTGCATGGTTGTCTCCTGCTGGTTTTGTTGTGTATGCAGGTGCGGCGCTCAGGGCACCAGCACTGTGGCGCCCACGGTCTGCCGCGCCTCCAGCGCGCGGTGCGCTTGTGCAGCGTCCTCAAGCGCAAATGTCTGGTTGGGTTCACCCTTGATCTTTCCCGCCAGCACCAGATCAAACAGCTCACTCGCCATGTCCAGCATGTGCGATCGCGGTGTGGCGTAATGGATCATGGCCGGGCGCGTCAGCCAGATGGAACCCTTGACGGCCAGAAGCGTGGTGTCCACCACCACCGGGCCGGAGCTTGTTCCGTTGCTCACCAGGGCACCGCGCGGCTGCAGGCTGTCCAGCGACGCCATCAGCGTGTCTTTGCCGACCGAGTCGTAGACGACTGGCACGCCCTTGCCATCGGTGATTTCGCGCACGCGCTTGGCAATGTCCTCGCGGGAGGTGACGATGACGTGCTCGCAGCCATGTGCCTTGGCAACTTCCGCCTTCTCGTCGGTGCTAACCGTGCCGATCATGTGTACCCCCAGCGCGCGTGCCCATTGGCAAGCCACCAGGCCAACGCCACCCGCCGCCGCGTGGTAGAGGATCGTCTCGCCACCTTTGAGCGGATAGACCTGCCGGAACAAGTACTGTGCCGTCATGCCCTTCATCATCAGCGCAGAAGCGGTGCGGTCCGATACGCCATCTGGAAGTGGAATCAGCACATCGGCAGGCATCAGGCGCACATCGCTGTAAGCTCCCTGCGGCCCCAGCAGGTAGCCGACCCGGTCGCCCACCTTCACGTCTGTCACACCCTCGCCCACGGCTTCCACAACGCCTACGGCGTCGGAGCCCAACCCGTTGGGCAAAGGCATGGGGTAGCGCCCGGTGCGAAAGTAGATGTCGATGAAGTTCACCGCCACGTAGCTGTGGCGCACACGGGCCTGGCCTGGGCCGGGGTCTCCCACGTCGAGCTGCTCAAGTTGCAGGACTTCGGGGCCGCCAATGGCGTGCAGACGGATGGCTTTTGCCATGTTCAGGCTCCTTGTGGGTTACGGTTGGCTGCCTGGGCTATGCGGTCCAGGCGCTGGATGTGGGTCATGGCATCTGGCCAGCGGCCGTAGCCAGATGCAGGGTTGAGGTGGCCAACGGCACCGAGATCAACGGTGCCTGCCCCCCAAGCCTCGGCCAGTTCAGACACGCGATCAAAAGTGCCCAG
Source organism: uncultured Macromonas sp. (assembly GCA_946481585.1). Next base: position 10,028 of record CAMLOF010000039.1, read on the forward strand.
GGGATCGTTGCGACTCAAGAGCACAACGCTGGGGAAGGGCAGCGGATCGCGCGGGACCGGGAACCAGCCTGCGGCGTGCAGATCCGCCATCGACGGATAACCCTCGGGCATAGGCTGCTCGAAGTCTGGCGGGGCGGCCAGCAGCGCGGCGCTGACGCGACCAACCAATGCGGAACCTCCCGCCCAGTGCGCCACCATGATGCAGCCGCCGCTGTGAGCCACCAGCACCAACGGCCCCTCGACGCCCTGCACGGCAGCGTCAATGGCCCGAGCACGAGCTTCGCAGTTCAAGTCCGCGCGCCCCATGGGCGCTACCGTCACGACCTTTCGGCCCGACTCGCGCAACGCAAGCTCCAAGTGGGTCTGCCAGTGATCGGGGACATGGTCGCGCAACCCGGGCACGATGAGAATGGTTGGAAGGGTCATGTCGTGGTGCATGTTCAGTTCGATTCAAGGCTTTGGTGCATGGCCTGCAGAAGCACATCAACGGCTTGTGCACCCGACACCATGTGCGCCCCGTTGAAGGCAAAGAGCGGCACGCCGAGGCCTGCCATTCCTGGAAACATGGGCGGCAAAGCGGCAGGACCAAGGGCATGGGCGGCCAAGTCGCCCGCAACTCCAGCGTTGCTAGCCAGTTGTTGCAGCGCTGCTTCGTCACCCAGCAACGCACCGTGTTCAAAGTAGCCTTGGAACAGTTGGTCGAGCAAAGGCTCAACCGCTGCGGGCTGGCGTTCCTGCACCACTTGAACCAGCGTGTGCGCCAGCCTTGTGTTTGGAAAAACCTGGATTCGGTTGAAGTCCACCCTCACGCCAGCCGCCAAGGCCGCGTCACGAACCTGTGCCTGCCTGCGCAACACCGCCTCCTCACTGCCCAGCCTCTGCAGGTAAAAGGCCGCGAACGGCCACCCCTCTGGAGGAACGTGAGGCACAAGCTGCACCGAATGCCAGGTCACTTCAACCTGCACATCAGGCTGCTCTGCGGCCAAACTTCGCCTGGCCCGATCCAAATGTGCCTTGCCAATCAGGCACCAGGGGCAGATCAGATCGAAGTAGACGTCGATGTTGAGCTTGGGGCCCATGGCAAGGCTCGTTCGGTTTCAGGCGTGCTGGGTGAAACCACGCTGGCCCGGTTTGCGGTTCGGCGCAAAGCCGTTGGCAGCCAGCGTCTCGTCGGCGCTCTTGTAGAAGGTGCCGATCTTGTAGATCTCACGCGCTTCCTTGGCGTTGGCAACCTCGCGGCCGAATTCACGGCTGATGCGAACCAACTGCTCGATCTGCTTGACGCTGGACATCTTGGCCTTGCGATCCTGCGTCCAGATGTTGTCTTCAATGCCGCAGCGCACGTGCAGGCCCAGCGCAATCGCCATCATGTTGATCGGCAGCACGTTGAGCATGGAGGTTTCCAACGTGAGCACCGAGCCATCGGGGCAAGCGCGCACGAAGTTGGCCAGGTTGTAGATGTTCGGCTGGTCAAAACCGCCACCAATGGCCACCCAGGTCAGGATCAACGGCACATTGCATACACCACGGCGCATCATGCGCTCCACGGTTTCAAGCTGGGTGATGTTGGCCAGCTGAAAGTGCGTCTGAATGCCGTTTGCCGACAGGCGGCGGATGTGCTCTTCCACCCACTCCGGCCCGGCGGGAATGGTCATCTCGCGGTAGGCGCGGTAACCCTCGAGCGAGCCCAGGGTGGTGCCTTTGATGTCGGCCTCGCACATCTGCTCAACCACGTTCATCTGGTTGGTGTTGATGGCGATGGTCACCTGGTCGGGCGTGGGCTTGAGTTCGGCCAGCATGTGGCGGGTGTCGTCGCTCAGCCACTTGGCCACTTCGCCGTCACCTTCAGGCGCAAAGGAGATGGAGCCCCCCACCTGAATGATCATGTCGGGCACACGCTTGCGAATGCCGTCGATCAACTCGTTGAACTTGGACAGGCGCTTCGAGCCCTTGCCATCCAACTCGCGCACATGCAAGTGCAGCACGGTGGCTCCTGCGTTGTAGCAATCCACTGCCTTTTGGATCTGCTCATCCATCGTCACCGGAATGTCTTCCGGAAAATCGGCTGGCATCCACTCGGGGCCGTAGGGTGCGCAGGTGATGACCAGCTTCTGCTGGTTTTCGGGGAAAAGAGAGCCGTCGAGGAAGTTCATGCGGTTGCTCCTGCAAAAAGGACTGCGAAAGGGTTTGAAAGGTGATTGCCGGATGGCTCAGAAAGGCTTGTCGCCGATGATTCCAGCGCGCTCCATCTTTCGGTGGCACGGCGGGTAATCCATCACCGCGTAATGCTGGGTGGAACGGTTATCCCACATGGCCATGGAATTGGGCTTCCAGCGCCAGCGCACCTGGTACTCGGGCACCATGGCCTGGTTGATGAGGTACTGCAACAGAGCTGAACCGCCCTGGGTGTAGTCCTGACCGTAGCGAACGTTCTCTGGCGTGTGGAAGTTGGTGAAGTGCGTGGTGAATGCGTTGACGAACAGCACTTTCTCACCCGTTTCAGGGTGGGTGCGAACCACCGGGTGCTCCGCATCGGGGTACTGTGCTTTCAGCGCCAGGCGACGCTCAGCTGGCATGGCTGCGCCAAAAGTAGCCTCGATGCTGTGGCGTGCACGCAGGCCATCGATCTGGTCCTTGATGTACTGCGGCAGCTTTTCGTAGGCCAGCACCATGTTGGCCCACATGGTGTCGCCCCCCACTGGCGGGCATTCCACGCAGCGCAGCACACAGCCCATGGGTGGTGCTTCGCGCCAGGTGGCATCAGTGTGCCAGGCGTTTTCGTATCGGTCGTTGGGCGATTCCGGGCTTTTGTAAATGCGAACCAAGCCCGGGTTTTCAGGGTCGCTACCCGCTACCGGGTGGCCTTCCAGCTCGCCGAAGTGCCGAGCGAAGGCCACATGTTCCGCGCGGGAGATGTCCTGGTCGCGGAAAAACAGAACCTTGTGCTTCAGCAGCAGAGCCTTCAACTCGGCCACCATGGACAAATCGCGTGACGCCACGCCAAGGTTCACGTTGCCTATCTCTGCACCAATGGCGCAAGTCAGGGGTTCAACCGTGAATGAAGATTTCAGGGATGCCGCGCGTACGACGGCAGGCGCGACGGAAATTTCGGCTTGGGTCATGAACTTTGTCTCCTGTTGTTGCACGGCCGCTGACCGGCCATGCCCTTGGAGACTGAGAATAGACCCCGCCCTGCGCAACCGCCCCCCCTTCGTAGAGGGGGGCGGGGAGGGCTACCCCCCTATCAACCCCAACAGTCTTGCCCTGGCCACCACCTGTTTGCGGTTGCCTGCATCAAGCTTGGCAAAAAGGTTCTTCATGTGCCACTTGATGGTTTCTTCCCCCACGTCCATGGCCAGGCCGATCTCTTTGTTCGACAGGTTGCGGGACAGCAGCTCCACCACCTCACGCTCCTTCGGGGTAAGAATCAGGCTCGCAGTGGGGCGTGGCTCCATGCGGTGAACTGTCGTCGCGGCGCCAGGTATGACTGGCCGCACGGGCGCGGGAACCGTCGCGGACGTGGTCCTGACACGGTCAATCCAGGCCCCCAGGTCGGGGTGAACGTCAGAAAAGACACGCATCAACCCATAGGCCGCCGCCAGATCCAGTGCCTCGCGCAACAGGTCCTGCGACCGCTCACCCGCCTGGTCCAGCACGAATGCCCTGAGTCCAAGAATCTCGATACTGAGTCGCCCCATGCGTGCCTGGCTGGCCTGGTGGTAAGCGCGTGCCAGGGGCTCCACCGCTTCGCGCCAACGGCGCGCGGCCACCAGGGCATAGCCCGCCGCCAGGTCGCGCATGGCCTGAACCGATCGTCCCCAGAGCGGGCCGCGCCCAGGCATCTCCTGCGCCAATATTCCGTCAATGTCGTCCAGCAGCCGTTTGGCGGTTTCCGCACGGTAACGACGCGCATGCATACGTATCTGGTCGGTCAGGCTCGCCACGCACAAGCGTGGCATGCGGCGAGCCACACCCAGAGCGTGCATGGCATCCAGCAGTTCCATGGCCCTGTGCTCCTGCCCATTCTGTATGGCCGCGCGTGCCAGGGTCCGGAATGCCAGCAGAACGGCCTCGGGCAAGCCACGGCGTTCAAGCACATCCAACCTGTCGGCAAGCAAGGTCACGGCGTCGTCTGGCCGGTCTTGCTCCCACACAGCTGCCGCCAAGAAGGAAGCCAGCATGCACACAAAAGGGTTGCGCCTGCCAAGGTCAATCTCTGCCCGGGCCAACGTTGGCCGCAGCAGCTTTTCAGCCAGCAGAACCTGCCCCTCCCACAGGTACGTCAACCCGATCACCAGCTCACCCCACTGGTTCAGGTAGCCCTGTGCATTGCCGTGAAGGTGCGGCGCCTGCTGCTGCTTCAGTCGCGCCAGCGATGGATTCCCGTCGATGAGGGTCCGGTAAGCCGTTCGGTTGGCATGGACATGCAGCAACGCAGGTGCCGCCAGCGGGGGGTTGTCTGCCCAAGGATCGTGCAGCGAAGCAAAGCGGTCCGGGTCGTCGGCAAAGATGGCCGCTCCGCTCAGGATGAGATCGCATTCGCAACGCAACTCGTCGGTCACGCCAGGAGCTGCCAGCAATCGCTTGACCAGCCGCGCAGCCTCGTCGTTGCGTTCGCTCAGCGCCAAGGACCAGGCTGCAGGCAGCAGCAGCCGGGGCCGGGCCTCTAGCACGTCTGCGGGCAGGCGGTCAATCCATGCCATCACCTCTGGCTGGTGCCCCTCCGCCATCAGCGAGTCGTAGAGGCTTCGCTCGGCCAGATCGTAGGCGAAGTCGCTACGCCCGGCCTCCAGCGCGTGGCGGGCCGCAGCCTCCAGTTCGCCCATGGATGACAACCAACGGGCTGCACGCTCGTGCAACTCCGCTCTTTCAGGCCCGGGCAATGCCGCAAATTTGCGTTGCAGCGTGAGACGCGCCAGGTTGTGCAGCCGATACCCGGTCCCCTGCTCCGCCTGCGAAAGCACAGGCGTGTCCCGGCTCATGCGTTCCAGGCGTGCCAGGGTGTCTGGCATGCCAGACACAGCCTCGCAAAGGTCTGGGTACAAATGCTCCAAGATGGAGACCCGGGTAAGCAAGCCAACGTCCTCTGCATCGAGCAGGCGCAGCATGTGTTCCATCAGGTCGTCGCGCAGGCCACCGCCACTGCACAGCGCCAAGATCTCGGAGCGAGGGTCGGCAGCACCAGCCGCTACGGTCAAGACCAGCTGCAACCCCAAAGGCCAGCCTTCAGTGACCTCGTGCAGTCTTGCCACGGTGTCACGATCAACCCTGTCCCCCAGCCGTTCGGCAACAAGTTGCAGCGTTTCACCCAATTGAAACCGCAAGGCGGAGCCTGAGACGGCGACACACTCGCCATACGACAAAAGGTCCTGGACGTTCAGATCGAATTCCGCCCTGGCCGCTACCACCAGCCGCAGATTGGGAGTAGCGTTGTGCAGAAGGTAGGTCAGTGCCTGTCTGGCGGACTCGCTCAGGCGGTCGGCGTCATCAATGAAAAGCACCGTGCTCAACGCATATTGACTCACCTCTGCCAACCAGGCGGTCATCGCATCGATGGGGCTGGCTGGCATGCTCAACAGAAGAGCATGGCAGAACGTCGGCCTGGCGGCTGCGAGGCGCATGGAAGTGACCAACGCCTGCAAAAACTGGCCAGAATCGTCACCCGGCTGAACGGACACCCATGCAGCCACAGCGCCCTCGGCCAGACAAGCCTTGCGCCACTGTGCCATGAGGAAAGTCTTGCCGCACCCCGCCGGTGCCTGAACAAGTACAGCCGGCGCATCCCACTCTGGCTTTTGCGGCAACAGCCTTGAGCGTTCCACCAGGGCGCGCGGCATCCTCGGGGGGCTGACCCTCAACAAACTCCTGTCTGAAACACCAACACCTGGGCGCCCCATCCGTCGTCTCCTGTCCTGTTCTTGCGTAAACGAATTCTGGCATGACAACAACGAGCATCCATTCCGTGGGCAAGTCGTGAAGACTAACTGGATTGCCCGGCTAGCGCCGTTTTCGATGGAGCTACCAGCTTTGGCAGGTCCTCAAAGACATTTCCAAGCGTCGGGGTATTGGTCCAAAAATTTTGGATCAAATCGCAGTACGCCTTCTCGCAGGAATGTCAACTGGTCAACCAGGTCGTCTCCACCATGCACGAGATCACAGCCAGCTCACAAAAGATCGCCGACATCATCAGCGTCATCGACGGCATTGCATTCCAGACCAACATCCTGGCCT